>DMQT01000169.1:8384-15261 GCA_003455595.1 Betaproteobacteria bacterium | reverse complement strand
TTGAGGTTATGTCCACCGGTATCAAAACAGATGCCCTTGCCCACTAACGCGACCGTCTGCTTTGCATCCGGGTGACGCCGACGCAAATGCACAACCGCTGCGTCTTCCGGCTCGGAACCCTGGCCCACCGCTACAAATGCACCTGCCCCGAGCTTGCGCAGCTTTTTCATGTCATATTCGGCGTGCTTCCAGCCGTTGTCTTTCGCCAGTTCGCGCACCCGTTGACGGTAGATTTCTGGCGTCAGCTGATTGGGCGGGGTCACCGTCAAACTACGACACAGTGTATTGCCTTCTGCCATGGCGCGCTGCGCAGCAAAACCATCCGGTGAAGCGTAGCCGAACAGGCGCAAGGTTTGCAGCGGCTTGGGTTTATCCTTGCTTTTTTGACTAGGCAGCGCGGCGCCGTTGATCCACGCCACATACACCGCTGCAGCCGCCGCCTGCGCGCGAAAAGCCGCATCGCCACTGACTGCCAGGCTGATTTCTTTCGGTGATTCGTCGAGCAGGCTTTGCAGCGCCTCGCGCAAAACGGTGTGTTGGCTAAATACTGGCTGGCTGATGTCCAGCATCACCCACACCACGCGGCCGCCGTGTTCGGTGTCAATCGCTACCGGTATTTTCGCCAGATCAACCGGTTTTTTGTCACGCCGCTGCAGTGCCGCAGCCAGTTGTGCCAGACCCGGTAGCGCGTCGCCTTTGGGTAAAGCCGTAGCGCTCGGCAAAACCATTAAAATATGGGCAAGCTTATCAATTTGTGATAAAGCAATTTGTTTTTTGTTTTCAATTAGTTTTGCGAGCATTTTCAACCTTGTCATGGGGTTTTGGCTTGACCAAATGGGGTGTTTTAAACGATGATAGCAGAGTTTGTGTTGCCCAAAATCAGGCGCTTGCAAGGAAAAAACAGATGAAACTGGAAGACAAAAAACGCGTGTTGCGCGAAATGGTGCTGCACCGCCGCTTTGAAGAGCGCTGCTATCAGGCGTATATCGAACGCAAAATTGGTGGTTTTCTCCACCTCTACCCCGGTCAAGAGGCGTGTTGTAATGGCGTGATGGAAGCCGCCCGCCCCGGGCACGATTATGTCATCACCGGCTACCGCGACCACATCCACGCCATCAAGTGCGGTTCAGATCCTAAAGCAGTGATGGCCGAGCTGTATGGCAAGGAAACCGGCTGCTCCAAGGGCCGCGGCGGTTCCATGCATATTTTCGACGTGGCGCACCGCTTCATGGGTGGCTACGCACTGGTCGGCGGGCCGTTCCCGCTCGCCGCCGGTATCGCCAAGGGCATCCAGCTCAAGGGCGGCGATGAAATCTCCATCTGCTTCCTCGGAGACGCCGCCAACAACCAGGGTGTGTTCCACGAAACCCTCAACATGGCAGCGCTGTGGAAACTGCCGGTGCTGTTCGTGTGCGAAAACAACCAGTATGGCATCGGCACCTCGATTGACCGCTCCACCGCCGTACTCGATCAATACAAGCGCGTATGCGGCTATGGCATCGAATCGGCACAGTGCGACGGCCAGGACATTGACGTTGTGTACGAGCACGCCCGCACTGCGGTGGACTACGTGCGTAGCGGCAAAGGCCCGTATTTCCTGGAGTTGATGACCTACCGTTATCGTGGCCATTCCATGTCCGATTCGCGCGGCTACCGTACCCGCGAAGAAGAAGAGGCATGGAAACAGCGCGACCCGATCAACATCCTGCGTGATCGTCTGATCGCAGCCGGTGAACTGAGCATGGACGACTTTGTTGCCATGGAAAAGGAAACCGACGCCTACATCGAAAACGAAGTCATCAAGTTCGCCGAAGAATCGCCTGAACCCAACGTCGCCGATCTGGAAAAATACGTGCTGGCTTAAAGCCGCAAGAACCTACATGCTGGCTTAACGCCAGTAGAATTAAGGAAAATCAACATGGCTGAAATGATGTATTGGGAAGCGCTGCAGCGCGCCCACGACGAAGAAATGGCGCGTGACCCGCTGGTCATCTGCATGGGCGAAGACATCGGCGTGGCCGGCGGCACCTACAAGGCCACCAAGGGCCTGTACGAAAAATACGGTCCGTTACGGGTGATGGACACGCCAATTTCCGAGGGTGGCTATACCGGCCTCGGCATCGGTGCATCGTTCCTCGGCGTGCGCCCGATTATCGAAATCATGTCGGTCAACTTCGCCTGGCTGGCGATGGATCAGATGTTCAACTCCGCCGCAAAAGTGCGCTACATGTCGGGCGGTCAGCTGACTTCACCGAGCGTGTTTCGTGCTGCCGGGGGTGCTGCGCATCAACTCGGCGCACAGCACTCGGCACGGATGGAAAAAGTATTCATGGGCATCGCCGGTTTGCGTGTGCTGACGCCGTCCAACCCGAAACAGGCTTACGGCATGCTCAAAGCCGCCGTGCGCAGCGACGACCCGGTGTTCATCAACGAACACGAACTCATGTACAACATGAAGGGTGAAGTACCGGACGGTGAATATTTCCATCCGCTGGAAGGCTCGGAAGTCAGCCGTTCCGGCAATGATGTGACGCTGCTCGGTTACAACATCTCGGTGCACTGGTGCCTTAAAGCCGCCGAAATCCTGGAAAAACAATACGGCATTTCCGCTGAAGTGATCGACCTCTATTCGCTCGCGCCGCTGGACCGTGCCGGGATCAGGAAATCGGTGTGCAAAACCCACCGCGCAGTCGTTGCTGAAGAAGACGAAGCACCCGTGGGCGTCGGTTCCGAGGTGATTGCCATCATCAACGAGGAATGCTTCTTTGACCTCGACGCCGCCCCGGTGCGGGTGCACTCGGCGCTGGTGCCCCAACCCTATAACCACACGCTGGAAAAAGCCGCGATTCCTGACCACGAAGACGTGGTTGCGGCGGTCCTGAAAATGTTCGGTAAGTAAATGAATCCGCTGCGAATGGGCAGTCAATAAACAAGCGGTGCGGCCTGAACAGGGTCGCACCGCTTTTTGGCTCTTGCCCGCACGTCACGCGTCTAAGGAAAAAGCAATGTCATCACATTACGTCATCACCATGCCGCAGTTGTCCGACACCATGACCGAAGGGGTTGTAGTGACCTGGGAAAAACAGGCCGGCGATAAAATCGAGCGCGGCGATATCGTCGCCACGGTGGAAACCGACAAGGCCATCATGGACGTGGAAGTATTCAAGGCCGGTTACCTGGCCGGTCCGCTGGCCGAAGTCGGCGCGACCGTTGCAGTGAGTGGCGCGCTCGGCTATATCACCGATACGCAGGGCGATCTGGCAATTGCGACAGATGAGGTCGTCACCGAGCAGGCGCAAACTGAAATGATTCCGCACCACGCCGGTACGCCGGTGGTCATGCCGCAACTGTCCGACACCATGACCGAAGGCATCGTCGTGACCTGGGAAAAAGCCATCGGCGACCCCATCAAGCGCGGTGACATTGTCGCCACGGTCGAGACCGACAAGGCCATCATGGACGTGGAAGTGTTTCAGGAAGGCTTTTTGTCCGGTCCGCTGGCAGGCGTCGGCAGCACCATCGAAGTCGGCCACCCGATGGCGTTCATCGTCGCCGATACAACCCAGGTAAACGACACCGAAGTGATGCTGTCGGCTGAACACAAAGTTGTCGCAGCGCATCACCAGAAAGACCACAGCGCCATTATCACCGCAACGCCCAAGGCCACAACGCCCGCTGTAACCCATCCGGATGCCAAGCCGGTGGCGCGGCCAGCCGGTCGCCAGGCCAGCCCGTATGCTCGCAAAATGGCGGGCGAGATGGGCGTGGATTTGAGTCAATTAGCCGGTTCCGGTCCCGCCGGGGTGATTGTCGCGCAGGATGTGGCACGTGCCCGTCCGAGCATGGCGCAAGTGGCGCATTCGCTGCCGCAGGTTGAAGTGCCGGGCAGTGGCCGCGCCATGACCTCGATGGAAAAAGCCGTGTCGCACGCCATGACTGCCGCGCTCACACTGCCGACTTTCGACGTCACCTTTAACATCAAGCCGGAAAAACTCATCGCCGCTGCCAAGGCGCGCAAGGTGTCGGTCACTGTCGCCATCGCCAAAGCGTGTTCGGTCGCCATGCTGAAACACCCGATGATGAACAATTGCTACCAGCCGGTGGATAAAATCGTCGAGCGCAGCAACCACGATTTCGGTGTCGCGGTGTCAGCCGATGGTGGCGGTCTGGTAGTGCCTATTCTGCACAATATCGAGCAGAAATCGCTGGAACAGCTGCAGGCCGAATGGACCGACCTGATGCCGCGCGCCCGTGCGCGCAAACTGTCGCCAAACGAGTACGCCAACCCGACCTTTACCATTTCCAATATGGGCATGTTCGGCGTGACGCACTTCACCGCCATCCCGACGCCCGGCATTGCCGCGATCATGGCGATTTCCGCTACCGGCGCGGAGGGCATGCCGGTGAACATTACCGGCGACCACCGCGTGGTCAATGGCGCACACGTGGCGGCCTATCTGGCGGATCTGAAAAAAATTATCGAACAGCCGGAGAGCTGGCTCGAAGTCGCGCCCGTCTCGCCCATCCCTGAAGGCGACTGGGATTTCCCGGTCATCGTGCTTGGCGGTGGCCCCGGCGGTGAAGACTGCGCGCGCGATTTGATCGAACACGGCGTCAAGGTGGCGATGATCAACAATGCGCCGTTGCCCGGTGGCGAATGCCTGTGGCGCGGCTGCATCCCGTCCAAGGCCTGGCGCCACGCTGCGGACATGATCCGCGACCGCAGCCACGATGCCGAAAAAGGCATCAGCGGTACCAACACGCCCAAACTCGATTGGGGCGTGCTCGAAACGCGCCGCAAAGCCATCCTGCAAACCCGCGGAGAACTGGCGCTGAAAACCGACAAGGGTGTGAAAATCGACGTGCGTGAAGGCTTTGCGTCGTTTGTCGACGACCACACCCTGCATATCCAGCCACTCACGGGCGACGCCTACACCCTGCGCTTCGGCGCGGCGGTCATCGCCACCGGTGCCCCGCCTTTCGTGCCGCCGATTCCGGGCGCGCTGGAGGGTTTGACCAGCGGTGGCGTGATCACCTCTGACACCATCTGGAACCTGGCAAGCCCACCGAAGAAAATGGCAATTGTCGGCGGCGGTGTAATCGGCGTTGAAATGGCGCAGATTTTCCGCGATTTCGGCTGCGAAATCGTGATGCTGGAAGCCAAAGACCGCATCCTCGCCGAAGTCGAGGAAGAAATTTCCAAACAGCTGACGGACATCCTCAAGGCCGAGTTCAGCGTCGTCACCAGTGCAAAAATCAGCGCCATCAGCGGCACGCCGGGCAGCATGGCGATAGCCTATGCGGATGCCAACGGCAAAGCCGCGCGCTTTGACTGCGACTACGTGTTGATGGCAACCGGCAAACGCCCTGATACCAGCAAGCTCAATCTGGCCGCAGCCGGTGTGGCGCTCGACGGCGCTGCCATCAAAGCCGATGTGCGTTCACGTACCAGCGTGCCGCACATCTACGCCGTGGGCGACGTGGTCGGCGGTTACATGCTGGCACACACTGCCGCCACCCAAGGCCGGGTCGCAGCCAGCAATCTGCTCGGCGAAGACCACGTCTACAATCAGGACCTCGATTGCGGCGTGACCTTTAGCCGTCCACAGGCTGGCTTTGTGGGACTTTCCGTAACGCAGGCCAAAGCCAAAGGCATCGACGCGGTTGAAGCCAAGATGCCGATGAGCATTGACGCCAAGGCCATGATCAGCGGTGAGACCCAAGGCATGATCAAACTGGTCGCCGACAAGGCCACGCAAAAAATCATCGGCGTGCACTTTTTGGCTGAGCACACCGACACGCTGATCGGCGAAGCCGTGATGATGGTGTCCGCAGGCATGACGCTGAAACAGGTCGCACACGCGATTCATCCGCACCCGACCCAGACCGAGCTGTTTGGCGAACTGGCGCGTCGTCTGATGTCGCGTCTGCGCCGCACCGCGAAAAAATAAACTGCAACATACCCGCCCGGAAACCAAGCCGGGCGGTCTTCTTCAGCTATTCATTAATCGCTTTGAGATGGCAGCATGCCATCCTCAGCCCCTGTTTCAAACCTGTCTTCGTCGCGCTTACACGCTTACGACATCGCTGAAGCCAACCTGTCGGCTATTGATACCCAAGCCGCAGCCGATGTTATCGAGCGCATATGCCCGGCAGTCAATCAGCGAATCAACCTTGATGCCGCACCTGCGTTGCATGTCAGTGCGTTGTGGGGGGCGCAATTGCTAGATCATCGCCGACGTGGCTAGCCCGTCAGCCAAAATGCAGCTGCGTGCCTGGCCACGACAGAACGACCCAATAACCAACGCCTCATCAAACCTGTTTGGGCAGCAAGGTCTGAAACGCAAAGAAATCACGCCCCACCGCGCTTGCCTGCGCGAGCGACAGCAACGTGCTCGGGTCAGCGACCTGCGCGGCGCACGCGGCACAAACGAATACGATACCTGGGCACAAATCATTGCAGCACTGTGTATGACGTTGCGCCAGTTGGCGGTATTCAACCAGTGCACCTGCTGTGCTCATCTCGCGCACATGACCTTGCGCGTCGCTCTGCAGCCGCACCGGCTCGGCACAATGGCTGCAAGCCGATTCGATCATCACCGAGCGTTGCACCAGCGCAGACACTGCCAGCGCATCCACCGCGCACATCGCATACAAGCGATGTCCATCCAGTTCAAGCCCTATCGCCGTTTCACGCGCGCTAAACGGATAACATCCCAGACCTGATGCACTTTGTACGACCGCATCCAGCGCCACCAGCTCAGCCAGTGCCGACGCCGTCACCATCGCCGCCTGCGGCGCCGTGCAGGTGCTAAGCCAGGCAGACAATACTGCTGTGTAAGCCAGGCGCGCGGCCGGACTCGCCGCCTCAATTCGC
>DMQT01000169.1:839-8375 GCA_003455595.1 Betaproteobacteria bacterium | reverse complement strand
TAATTAACCCGCACAGCACGATAACTGCTTCACGTCCTTGTTAAAAGTCTGCGCGCACAGTTTCAAACCTTCGACCATGGTGAGATACGGGAACAGCTGACCCGCCAGTTCCGCTACCGTCATGCCATGACGGATGGCCAACGCTGCTGTCTGGATGATTTCTCCGCCTTCCGCTGCCAGTACCTGCGCACCCAGCAGGCGACCAGACGCTTTTTCCACCACCAGCTTGATAAAGCCGCGCGTGTCGAAATTGGCCAGCGCCCGCGGCACGTTGTCCAGACTCAGCGTACGACTGTCGGATTCCAGGCCGAGCCTAGCCGCCTGCGCTTCGCTGAGTCCCACCGTCGCCACCTGCGGGTCGGTAAACACCACCGCCGGCATGGCGGACAAATCCAGCGCGGCATCGCCGCCGGTCATGTTGATCGCGGCACGGGTGCCGGCAGCCGCAGCCACATACACGAACTGTGGCTGGTTGGTGCAATCGCCCGCTGCATAGATATTCGGCACCGAGGTGCGCATGTGATCGTCGATGATGACCGCGCCGCCGGCGTCGGTGTTCACACCCACACGCTCCAGATGCATGCCGGCGGTATTGGGTTTGCGCCCGGTGGCAACCAGCAAGCGGTCACCGTTGAGCGTTTCGTATCCGATATTCACCTGAAAAAGCTTGCCGTCGAAATGCACCTTGCTCACGCTGGTATCGGTCAGAATGCGCATGCCCTCACCTTCCAGCACGGTCTTCAGTGTATCGCCGATGGCGGGGTCCTCCCTGGAGAGCAGCGCGGAACGCGCCACTAACGTCACCTGAGAGCCCAATCTTAAAAACGCCTGAGCCAGCTCCAATGCCACCACCGAGCCGCCATACACGATGAGATGTTGCGGCAGAGCTTCCGCCACCAGCGCATCGGTCGAAGTCCAGTAAGGCGTACCAGCCAGACCCGGCGTGTCCGGGATCGCAGGTGAGCGACCGCTGGCGATCAGGATGCGATCCGCAGCCAGTTCCTTCTCGCTGCCGTCCGCTTTTTTTACCACCAGGGTATGGGCGTCCTTGAAACGCGCAAAACCTTTTTCCAGAGTGATACCGGGGTTGGATTCCAGGATGCTTTCGTACTTGGCGTGGCGCAATTCATCCACCCGCGCTTGCTGTTGCATCACCAAGGCCATGCGGTCAACAACGGCCGGCTGTTTTTTCAGTCCGTCGAACGGGTTATCGCTTTGCAGATGGGCGATATGCGCGGCCCGGATCATGATTTTGGAGGGCACGCAGCCAACGTTGACGCAGGTACCGCCAACCACCCCCGCTTCGATCACCGTCACCAGAGCACCTTCTTCAGCTGCACGAATGGCGGCAGCAAATGCGCCGGATCCGGTGCCGATAATGGCAACCCTGAGGCCGGTCGATTTCGCTGCGGGCACAACCGCATCCGTGCCTGCTGCCAGTTCGGCACCATAACCTTTAGCCCTGATCGCATTGATCAGCGCCGTCGCAGAGACTTCCATGCTGGTTTCAACCGTTGCACTACCGGCGGTGTAGGACACGTCAGCATGACGCACATCGGCGACCCCCACCAATAGTTTTTCAATTGACCTGGCGCAGTGCTCACAGGTCATGCCGGTAATCCGCAGCGCATGCGCGGTCATTTTGTTTGTGCGCCTTTAACGGTTGAGGGATAACCAGCCTCGAACGTCGCGTCCAGAAGATTTTCGACTTTTGTTTTGGTGTCGTCATAGGTTACGACCGCCTCTTTCTTTTCTAATGACGCAGTAGCCTTGCTGACACCAGGGACGTTTTCCAGCGCCTTGCGCACGGTAATCGGACATACCGCGCAGTACATACCGGGGACAGCCAGAGTAATGGTCTTCGTGGCGGCGAAGGCCGGGCTGAAAAACAAACTGGCAAAGGCAAAAAAGCTTGCCGTGAATAAATGGCGAATGTTCATGGTCAGACTCCTTGGGATTAATAAAACAGCGGGGCGATATAGGGAAAAGCGATAGCCAGCACCATCAGCACGGCCACCATCCAGAACAGCATTTTGTATACGCGATTGGTTTGCGGCAGTGCGCACAGCGATCCAGGGGTACAGGCTTGCGCGACAGGCGCGCGATATATTTTCCGATAGGCGAGCACCATGAACACCACGCCGATGCCGAGAAAAAACGGCCGATATGGCTCCAGTACGGCAAGATTGGCAATCCACGCGCCGCCAATACCCAGCATGACCAGCACCAGCGGCCCGACACAACACAGGGAAACAGCAATAGCGGCGGCAACACCGCCAATCAGCGGCCAGCCATTTGCTTGTTTATCTTGAGACATACGCCTTCTCCTTCTGAATTATTTAGATGCACGATCAGTATCAATTCCGTACCATAGTACGGAGTCAAGCAGGTTTAAATCGGAAGGAAACCATGCACAAGCAGGACATGACGATCGGCGTGCTCGCCCGTCAGGCGGGCGTCAATCTGGAAACCATTCGCTACTATCAGCGCCGCGGCCTGCTGCCAGAGCCCGCCAAACCGCTTGGTGGTATCCGGCGCTACAGCGCCAACGACATAACCCGCATCCAGTTCATCAAGCGCGCACAGCACCTGGGCTTTTCACTGGAAGAGGTCGGCGCACTGCTCAGGCTGGAGGATGGCGCCCACTGCTCCGAAGCACGTGCCATTGCAGTGGAAAAACTGGCTGAAGTGAGGAAGCGACTGGCGGGGCTGCGCGGCATTGAACACACACTGGAAAAACTGGCAAACCAGTGCGCGACCCAGAAGGGCAACGTGTGCTGCCCGTTAATCGCTTCATTGCTGGAGAATTGAAATGGGCAGGCAGCGGACACCGGGTTAAAATGCGTCCATGTATAGCCTTCTCCGCCCTCTTTTGTTTCAGCTCGATGCCGAAACTGCGCACCACCTCACATTGGCTTCGCTCCAAGCCGCCTACCGCCTGGGTGTATCGCGGCTGATTGCCCCGCCGGTCAGTGGCAAAGCCGTCACTTGCATGGGGATCAGCTTTCCCAATGCAGTCGGCCTGGCCGCCGGTCTGGACAAAAATGGCGCGTATATCGACGCACTGGCGGCGCTTGGCTTTGGTTTTATCGAAATCGGTACGGTTACCCCGCGCCCGCAACCGGGCAATCCGGCACCGCGCCTGTTCCGCCTGCCCGAGGCGCAGGCGATCATCAACCGCATGGGCTTCAACAACGACGGCGTGGCGCAACTCATCACCAATGTGCGCGCGGCACGTTTTAAAGGCGTGCTGGGCATCAATATCGGCAAAAACTTTGATACCCCGATTGAACGCGCGGCGGACGACTACCTGATCTGTCTCGATGCGGTTTACCCCTACGCCCACTACGTGACAGTGAATATTTCCTCGCCCAACACGCAGAACCTGCGCACGCTGCAATCCGGCGACGCGCTATCGGATTTGTTGGCGCAGCTCAAAGCCGCACAAACCCGGCTGGCGCAACAGCATGGTCGTTACGTGCCGCTGGCGGTAAAAATCGCGCCGGATCTGGACGATGCGCAGATTGCCGACATCGCGCGCCTGTTACGTGAACACCGTATCGACGGCGTCATCGCCACCAATACCACGCTGTCGCGCCACGGCGTCGAGCAACTGCCGCATGGTGCCGAAACCGGCGGCTTGTCGGGCGCACCCGTACGCGCAGCCTCCACCCACGTGATTCAGCAACTGGCGCAGGCGCTTGCCAGCGAAGTACCGATCATCGGCGTCGGCGGCATACTCAATGGCGCGCACGCACGTGAAAAAATCGCTGCCGGCGCCAGCCTGGTGCAACTCTACAGCGGCCTCATCTACCGCGGCCCGGCGCTGGTTGGCGAATGTGTCCGTGCGCTGGCTGACGCTTAAGCGCAGCCGCGCAACACTCGCCGCGCTGCTGCTGGTCGGGCTGACTCAGCTTGAGGCACACAGCGCAGAATTGCCCAGCTTCGCGCAGGTCAGAGCCGCGCATCAAGTCAGTGAGGCCTGGCTCTACGACCGCAACGGCGAAGTGCTCGATACCCTGCACCTGGATCCCAATGCCTACCGTCTGCCCTGGATACCGCTGCGCGCACTGTCCCCTGCCATGCGCCACGCCCTGCTGGTGTCCGAGGACAAACGCTTTTACCAGCACGGCGGCGTAGACTGGCGCGCCTTTGTCGGTGCCGCCTGGGAAAACCTGGTGTACGACACCCATCGCGGCGCCTCCACCCTCACCATGCAGTTGGCCGGCCTGCTCGACCCGGCGCTGGCGTGGTCACCCGGCGGACGCAGCTATACGCAAAAATGGGATCAGATCAAGGCGGCACGCGACCTGGAAAAAACCTGGAGCAAGGCCGAGATACTCGAAGCCTACCTGAACAAGGTGAATTTTCGCGGCCAGCTGGCCGGCATCAACGCCGCAGCCGAAGGCTTGTTCAACACCACGCCGCTCAAGCTCAACAAAGCCGAGGCGAGCATTTTATCGGCGCTGCTGCGTGGCCCGAATGCGCGCCCGGCTGTGGTGGCCGAACGCGCCTGTGGTGTGGCACACCAGCTGAGCGCGCCGCGCCCGAGTTGCGCCAGCGTGCGTAAGCTCGCCGACACCCGCCTGGCCCAGCGTGCACAGCTGAATTGGCCAATCCAGCTCGCGCCTGACATCGCCCATCAGTATCTGCTCGCCCCAGGTGAACGTATCCAGGTCAGCCTGGACGCCAAGCTGCAACGCCTGGCGCAAACCACCCTGAATAGCGCGCTCGATAGTCTCAAATCACCGCTGCCCGTGGCAGGCGAAGCGTTGATCCTCAACAATCAGACCGGTGAAATCCTCGCCAGCGTCAGCCGCAGCGCTACCCCGGGCACTATCAACCTGACCAGCGTGCCACATGCGCCAGGCGCCATGCTGCAACCGTTTTTATATGGTCTGGCGCTGGAACAGGGAGAACTCAGCGCTGCCAGTGTGCTGGATGACGCCGCGCTAGGGGTAAATAGCGACGCCCCACAACCAGGCTGGCTCGCCCGAGACCCAGCGTTGACCCACTGGGCCAGCCTGCGCTACGCACTGGCGCAATCGCTCAAAGGCGCAGCCGCGCGCACCGTGCTACAAGTGGGCATCGACAACTACACCAACCAGCTACAGGACTTTGGTCTGGAATCAACGCACACCGTGCAGCCCGACGCGCCGACTGTGACGCTCACCCAGCTCACCAATGCCTATCGCGCACTGGCCAATGGCGGCTTGCTCAAACCCACCAGCCTGCGGGTAGGCGGTACCCCCAATGAAGCGAGCCGTGTCATGCCTGCCAGCGTAGCCGCCATCCTCACCCAGATACTTGCCGACCGGCAGGCCGCACCCGACACGCAGCCCAGGCCGCGCGACTTTGCCGCGGTCAAAGCCGTCAACCTATGGCAATCTAAGCGGCAGCTGGCGCATCGGGTTTTCTGATCGCTACACGCTGGGCGTATGGATCGGCAGCCTGAATGACCAGCCCATCGTGGCATCGTCCGGCCCGCTGCCCGCCGCCGTGGTCTGGCAAACCCTGTTCAACCAGCTCGACACACCGCGCAGCCGCGCACCCCGGCTGCCGGGCGGTATCGTGCAACAGTCAGTACGGTTTGATCCGCCCATTGAACCGCCCCGACGCGAACTGTTTCTGCCCGGCACCGAGCAGTCTGTCATCGGCCTGCCACCCGATACGGCACCGCACATCATCGGCCTGAACGAGGGCGACACGCTGCACCTGAACCCCGACCTGCCTGCCACCTGGCAGACTGTCCATATTTACGTGCGCCCAATGCGACCAGGCTGGGTTTGGCAACTGGACGGCGCGGCGATTCCGCTGATGCCGGGCCAGGCCGACGGCAGCTGGCGCTACACGCCGCAACCGGGCGCGCATCAGATCAGCCTGCTGGATGACACCGGCAAGCTGCTCGACAGCGTATCGTTTAACGTCGAAACTGATCCCCAGACGCTGCGCGAACTGCGCTGATCCGCAAGGAGAGTTAACGTGATAATCGGCATTCCGAAAGAAACCAAAGACCACGAATACCGCGTTGCCGTCACCCCTGATGGTGCAGCCGCATTGATTGCGGCCGGGCATGCGGTACGCGTGCAAACCGGCGCAGCGACGCGCATTGGCCTCACCGATGACGCCTACCGTGCAGCAGGCGCGCAGATTGTTGCGGACGCAGCTGCAGTGTACGAGGCCGATCTCATCATCAAGGTCAAGGAGCCGCAGACCGCCGAAATCCCCTTGCTAAGGCCAGGTCAGATACTGTTCGGCTACCTGCACCTGGCCGCCGATCCACAGCTGACTGCGCAATTACTCGACAAGAAAATCATCGGCATCGGCTATGAAACCATCACCGACACCAGCGGCACCCCATTGCTGGCACCGATGTCGGCAGTCGCCGGACGCATCGCGGTGCAAGCCGGGGCGCAGGCGTTGACCATGGCGGCGGGCGGCAACGGCACCCTGCTGTCCGGCGTGGCGGGCGTGGCACCCGGCAAAGTCGCCATCATCGGCGCGGGCATGGTAGGCAGCAACGCCGCGCGCGTCGCGGTCGGCATGGGCGCCGACGTCACCCTGCTCGACCGCAGCATGGACAAGCTGCGCCACTTCGACGACCTGTATCAAGGCAGGCTCAAGACGCGCTATTCCGATGCCGCCGCACTGGCAGCACTGGTTGCCGACGCTGATCTGGTCATCGGTGCCGTGCTGTTGCCTGGCAAAAAAACTCCCAAACTCATCACCCGACATATGTTGAGCCAGATGCGCCCCGGCTCGGTGCTGGTGGACGTATCGATCGACCAGGGCGGTTGCGCCGAAACCTCGCGCCCCACCAGCCATTCGCAGCCCACTTATATCGAAGCCGGCGTCGTACATTACTGTGTCACCAACATGCCCGCCGCCTGCGCGCGCACCGCCACCCAGGCACTCGCCAGCGTGGTGCTGCCCTATGCCTTGAAGCTGGCGCAGCGCGGCATGCTGGCGCTGATGAATGAAGCGGGGTTTTTGAATGGGTTGAATGTGTATCAGGGTGCGGTCACGCATCAGGCCGTGGCGGAAGATTTGGCTTTGTCGTATACCGATCCGGCTACGCTGTAAGTTTCGTGTATGGACATCGACCCACATCAGGCGCCCACGGCTGTATGCATCTACCCGGGTTTAAGCTCATGCAGCGTATGCACTACCCCAAATGAAGTGAAAGCGATATCATCTGCCGATGAACGCCCTGCGACTATTACTGATCCTGTTTTTAAGCCTCGCGCTGCCGATAAATGGCTACGCGGCGTTGGCAGCCGTGTCGCCGTGTTGCCCCATGCAACAAGACCAGGATATGACTTCCATGTCGGCAGGCCAGGCGTGTTGCTGTCACCATGGCGATAGCGGGGACAAGCACGGCAAGCCGTGCAAATGTGACCAGATGTGCAAAACCGCCAATCCGTTCCAGGCGGTGTCCGCAAAACCCGTATTCTTCCCGTTACCGCAATGGCAGCCCTTGCTTCAATCAACTGTCCGTGTCATTTCCTCCGACGCATCCGGCGTCTGGCGTCCGCC
>DMQT01000169.1:0-686 GCA_003455595.1 Betaproteobacteria bacterium | reverse complement strand
CTGCAACTGGCCGAACACACTGCACCCTCGCTCAGCGCGGAGGATGCACAGCTTGAAGCTGCTCGCCAGGCTGCCATTCCTGCCGGGGAATTACCCGATCCCAAGCTGGTACTGGGCATCGACAACTTACCCATCACTGGGCCGGATCGCTTTAACCTCACCCGTGATTTCATGACCATGCGGCGCATCGGGGTGATGCAGGAAGTACCCAATTCAGACAAGCGCCAGGCACGTGTCGACGTGGCGCAGAGCAGCATAGCGGTGGCCGTCGCCGAGCGCAGCATCGAACGGCTCAAGGTGCGGCGCGAAGTCGCACTGGCCTGGATCGCCCGCTACACGGTGGAACGCAAACTGGCATTGTTCGATGCGTTACATCGTGAAAACCGGCTGCTGGCGGAGGCGGTGCGTACCCGCATTGCTGCTGGCCGCGGTCTGGCAATGGACAGCATCCTGCCACGCCAGGAAGCGGCTGCACTGGCGGATCGCCACGACCAGCTGGAGCGCGAGCGCAGCGATGCCGAGGCCGCGCTCAAGCGCTGGATAGGTCCGGTGGGAAGCGAGCCGCTGGCAGGCGAAGCGCCGGTCTGGCCGGTTAGCGCCGAAACACTGGCACACCATCTGCATCACCACCCCGAACTCGCCGTTTATGACTCGATGACGAATCAGGCCGAAGCCGAAGTGCGCGA
>DMQT01000210.1 GCA_003455595.1 Betaproteobacteria bacterium | reverse complement strand
CCCGATTTCATCGGGCGCGGGAATGCCCAGTGAGCGCGCAACCTGATGGTTGATGCTCACGCTGTAATATTTGGGGTATTGCGGTAGCGGCAAGGTGCCAGCGCTGAACGAGCGGACCACCATTTCGCCTGCATGGCGACCAATTTGCGATGGCGTTGAATACAGCGCGACCAGGGCACCGGCCCGTACCAGCGCCTGCGAATAACCAACCAGCGGATCACGGTAACGATAACTGGTGAGCAACACGCTTTGGATGGTGTTTTTGTTATAAAGCAAGGGCTCTGGCAATGCCAGCAGCACATCGCTCGTGCTGAGTATACGTTCCAGCGCGGGCAACAACGCATTGTCTGAACCAACGACCGCGCTAACCAGCTGTAGGCGCTGGGCCTTGGCCGCGGCCAACAACGCGTCCTGTTTCGATTGCTCGCCGGGGCGTAACAGTACGCCGACCCTTTCACGTTCCGGGAAAGCCAGTTTGATCAGCGCGAACTGACGCGAATAGGGTTGATCAAGGTAGATGGCGCTGATCAGGCGGCGCTCGGCAAGCGCGCTGTGCGACAAGGTATCGAATCCGTCTTTGGGCACCAATGTGGCCAAAATGGGCGCGCGCGAGCGCAGTTCAAGCGCCGCTTGCGCGGCCTTCAGACCGACGCTTAACACGAGCCTGGATTCACCCGCTGGCTGATTTCCCACGCCGCCCAGAGTCTCGACTGTGATCGTCAGCGCGGGCCGATCCTGCGCCAATTGCAGTCTGAAATTATCTGCCACTTCCCGATATGCTGCACTATCTTCACTTAGCAGAACCAGAATGTCTGCAGCATGCGCTTGTGTAAAAAATAGACATACGCACAGCAAACACGCTTTACCCCACAATAGTGGGCGCAAGCCTTGCAACCAACCAGGCATGCGCTGTGGGGCAGAGAGTGGCGGCACAATTGACCTGGATACGTATTATTGAATCGACGAAATAGCTCGCCACACAGCGCTGTTGTTGTTCTCCTGCGCCAATTTATCCAGCATCGTCTCGTGCTGCAACAGTTCATCTGGCGAGGCTGCCAGTACCCTCAAGGACGCACGCAGGCTGGTTGCGGTAGTCGCAAAGTGCAGCGGCGTCGCCTCGATTTCCATGCTCAGACTTTCCTGCCCACGTGTCATGCCAATGTAAACGGCTGCAAGCAGTTCAGCGTCCAGCAATGCGCCGTGCAGGCTACGGCTGGTGTTGTCTACGGCATAACGGCGGCACAGTGCGTCCAGGTTGTTCTTTTGCCCCGGATGCAGTTCTTTCGCCAGCTTGAGCGTATCGATCACATCCGGGCAGCACGCCTGCATCGGCGCGCGGCCCAGCAACTTCAATTCACTGTTGAGGAAACCCAAATCGAACGGTGCGTTGTGGATCACCAGTTCTGCACCTTGCATGAAGATAATCAGCTCATCGCAGATATCAGAAAAACGTGGCTTGTCCTGTAAAAACTCACTGGTTAAACCGTGTACCTGCATGGCACCCGCATCAATTTCCCTGTCTGGATTCAGGTAGCGGTGGAAACGATTGCCCGTCAACCGCCGGTTTACCATTTCCACCCCGGCGATTTCTATAATGCGATGCCCCTGTCGGGGATCCAGCCCAGTCGTTTCAGTATCGAGAAATAGTTGCCGCACGCCTGCGTCCTTATCGTTATTATTTAAACTGCGCCTTATCGCACAGTAAGTATGCCCTGATTGGCCAGTACATCGGCTCGTTCGTTGCCGGGATGTCCAGAGTGGCCTCTAACCCAGAACCATTCTACTGCGTGCTGACTCGTCAATGCATCCAGCCGTTGCCACAAATCCACATTTTTTACGGGCGCATTGCTGCTGGTGCGCCAATTGCGGCGTTTCCAGCCTGGCAGCCACTCGGTCATGCCTTTCATAACATATTGCGAATCGGTATGAATGCACACATTGCTGTGACTTTTCAAACTTTGCAAGGCTTCGATCACCGCCATCATCTCCATGCGGTTGTTGGTAGTCATACGTTCCCCACCCACCAGTTCCCGGCGATGCTCCCCACTGACCAGTAACGCCCCCCATCCTCCAATACCCGGATTGCCTTTGCACGCCCCATCTGAATAAATATCCACGACCTGCACTGCTTTGTCAGTCATCTGTATGCTTCAACTTTCGATATTGATTTAAATTCACTACATTACGCGCTGCGGGTGCCATTGCGGTTACTTTGCTCGCAGATTCGCGCCAGTTTGGCGTAATCAACCGCATGCCCTGCACGCGCTTGATTGCCTGGATAAAATACACGCCGCCACCCATTGCCCACCAGCGATCTCCCGCAGCTTCCATAAAGGCAAAGCGTTGCAGCCATTGCTCCCGGCTGAATGGTGGCGCATAACAGCACATGCGCCCCGCCTCGGTTTCAAACCCAAGTAATGACAGCCAGTCCTTCAGGCGCGGCAAATTGATGAATTGCCCGCACCAAGGATATTCTGCGTCAGCATGCTTAAATTTGCGTCGTGCGCCCCATAAACTCCAGGGATTGAATCCACTCAGAATAACGCGGCCCTCCGGCATCAACACACGCGCCACCTCGCGCAAAACCTGATGCGGATGGGACGCAAACTCGAGTACGTGCGGAATAACCACCAGATCAATTGATTGACTGGCAAAAGGCAAACTGGCGACATCCGCAATCACTTTGCCACCCGTGTCGCCCGCTACCGTGTAGCATTTTGGAATACGACAGTTGCGCAGCAAATTCTGCTCTGGCAAGCCCAGCTGCAAGGCATTGAAGCCAAAAATATTGGCAACGACGCGGTCAAAATAATCCTGCTCCCGCGCCAGTACATGCTGTCCCAGTGGTGTCACCAACCATTGCTGTAGTGAGCCATTCATTTCAACCATAACGCACCATGCTATGCTGCAAAAATGTTATGTGAAACCCGCATCCTGCCAATACCCGCGTTCACCGACAATTACATCTGGGTGATTCAGCACGGCAAATACGCTGCTGTGGTTGACCCAGGTGATGCCGAACCGGTGCTGCGTTATCTGGCGCACCACCAACTACAGCTGTGCGCCATTCTGAATACCCACCATCACGCCGACCATACCGGCGGTAACCTGGCACTGCTGGCCCAGTATCCTGTCCCGGTTTACGGTCCCGCCAGTGAATCGATACCTGGATTAACCCACCCGCTACGCGAAAACGACAGCGTCAACCTGCCAACGCTTGGACTCGAACTCAAGGTTATCGACCTACCTGGTCACACGCTCGGTCACATTGCATATTATGGTACAGATATATTGCTGTGTGGGGACACCCTGTTTGCTTGCGGTTGCGGTCGATTATTTGAAGGCACACCCGCACAAATGCTTGCATCACTGAACAAACTGGCCGTCCTGCCAGCACAAACAGCCATATATTGCGCACACGAATACACCCTGGCCAATATCGCGTTTGCCTTGACTCTGGATGCTGACAACCCTGACCTGCTGCAACGCGCCCGTGTCGAACAAACAAAGCGTTCGAAAAATCTGCCGACACTACCCTCGAATATCGGCCTTGAATTGGCTACCAATCCATTTTTGCGCTGTCGCACTCAAGTTTTGAAATCCGCTGCCGAACATTGTTTAAACCAACTCCTGCCTGATGAACTCGCTGTTTTTACAGCAATACGCAATCTTAAAAATAAATTTTAAGCATTGTTAAGCATTGTTTTATCAGGTGAATTTGTCTTGACTCAGGCCGTCTTGCTCCGTTACCATCGGGTCGATATATGGATATATTCTTTCGTCAAAAACAGTTGAATCGCGCCTTGCGCACAGCTTTGCTGGCGCTTTGCGTGGCTGTACCGAGCGTGGCACTGGCAGATGATTACATGGACGGTTACGCAGCAGATCCGATTGCAGCTGCACCCGCGGCACCCGCCCCAAGCGCTCTCCCTGCTGCAATACAGACTACCCCCGTCAGTAACAAAGCCTACGCAGCCAGCGGCCAGGCAAACCCTGCCTACGCAACTTCTGGTAACGTGTTGTCTACTAACGATACCGAGCTTTCCGGTACCGTTACGCCACCAGCCATCATATCGAGCGACTCAAGCCCACAACCGCCCGCAGATTTATGGGCGCGCATTCGCAGCGGATTTTCGATGTCGCAACTCGATTCACCGCAGGTTGCGTCCAGCGTGAACTGGTACGCGCAGCGTCCAGACTATATGCGGCGTACCATCGAACGCAGCAAAATGTACTTGTTTCACATCATGGAGCAGGTACAAAAACGCGGCATGCCTTCTGAAATCGCGCTGCTACCGATTGTCGAGAGCGCGTTTAATCCGATGGCGTATTCGCGCAGCCATGCGTCCGGTATCTGGCAATTCATTCCATCCACCGGCAAGGATTTCGGCTTAAAGCAAAATGGCTGGTACGACGGCCGCCGCGACATCGTGGCTGCGACCAGTGCGGCCCTGAATTATCTCGACAAGTTGCACACCATGTTCGGCAGCTGGGAATTAGCACTGGCCGCTTACAATTGTGGCGAGGGCTGCGTTTCTCGCGCCATCGCCAAAAACCAGGCAGCCGGCCTGCCGACGGATTATCTGAGTCTCAAACTGCCTTCCGAAACACGTGACTACGTCCCCAAACTCATGGCCGTTAAAGAGATTGTCTCCGATCCCGCCATGGTGGGCATGAGTCTAAGCAGCATTCCCAATCGAGCCTACTTCACCAAGGTGAGCCTGCAAAACCCCATCGACATGAAACTTGCCGCCAAACTGGCCGACATGCCACTGACCCAGTTTGAATCGCTCAATCCAGCTTACAAAAAGCCCATCGTTCGCTCTGATACACCCCAGCAGATTTTGTTACCGGTCGATAAAGCCGATGCGTTTTCAACCAATCTGAAAAATTATGACCAACCCTTGGTCAGCTGGCAGGCCTACCCGGCCAAAGCCGGCGATAACGCTGCTGGCATTGCCAAAAAATTCGGCGTGACCCTGGTTTGGTTGAAGCAGCACAATGAGTTTGAGTTAACGCGCAAGGGCAAACTGACTGAAGATCACACTTTGCTGGTGCCGCTCGAAAACAATCTCGAGCCCGAACAGTTGGCGGCAACGACCTCACCATCTGACAAGCCTGACACGGTTGCCAAAAATGATGCCACAACCGGATCGCGCACCCGCACTGTGACGGTTAAACGGGGTGAAACACTGACTTCACTTGCCAGGCATCATCGTGTCGCAGTGGCTGATCTCAAGCGCTGGAATCACCTGCGCAACCACCAGGTACATGCGGGCGAAGAACTCATAATTGCCGCGACTGTTTCAACCGAGCGCAAAGCAGAACGTTCTAGCAGCCACATGGCAAAGGCCAAACCCAGCAAGAAAATAAAACACTACACAGTGAAGCGTGGCGATACCTTGTTCAGCATCGCGCAAAAATTTGATGTGGCAGTGCCTGATATCCAGCGCTGGAACAGCCTGAAAAACAAAGCCGCCATCAAACCCGGCGTCAAGCTGGCGTTGCAAGAAGGTTAAACCGGTCAGCAGCTTTCCATCAGCTAATCACTGGCTGGTGGCGACCCAATGACAGCGCACGGTGTGCGGTGCCTCCAGCTCCGTCATCTCCGGATAGACACTACGGCAAATCTCCATAACGTGCGGACAACGCGGATGAAAGTGGCAGCCAGATGGTGGTTGAGCCGCTGAAGGCACCCCGCCCTTGAGGAGTACGGTATCCGATCGCCTGCCCGTCAGTGCAGGTACAGCGGCCAACAATGCTTGGGTGTAAGGATGGCGAGGCTGCGCCAATACCGTCTGCACGCTGCCGGTTTCAACGATACGCCCCAGATACATCACCGCCACCCGTTGCGCCAGGTAATCCACCACCGGCAGGTTATGCGTGATGAACAAATAACTTAAGCCCAATTCCAACTGCAAATCTTTAAGCAGATTCAAGATTTGTGCCTGCACCGAAACATCCAGGGCACTGGTGGGTTCGTCGCACACAATCAGCTTGGGGCGTACAGCAATCGCACGTGCAATCGCGATGCGCTGGCGTTGCCCGCCGGAAAATTCATGCGGATAACGTTGCTGCGATGACTGCGCCAATCCCACTTGATCAAGCAGTCGCGCAATGGCTTTTTTACGACCGGCTGCCGAGACTTCGACCCCCAGCGCCAGCATCCCTTCCTCCAGAATGTCCACCACGCGCAAACGCGGATTGAGTGAGCTGTAGGGATCCTGAAACACCATCTGGAAATGCGCGCGTTGCTTGCGCAAGGCAGACTTGTTTAGCCCGCCCAGTGCCATGCCGTCAAACACCACACTACCCGCCGTCGCCGGATGCAATTGCATGATCGCTTTACCGACCGTCGTTTTACCGCAGCCCGATTCACCCACCAGTGCCAGCGTTTCGCCGACTGCAATGTCCAACGAAATGCCGTCGACCGCTCGAACTGCGCCTGTCTGTTGACGAAGTACGCCCCGTGTAATTGGAAAATGGACCGTCAGGTCACGCACCGATAACAGCGGCACCCGCGTGACCACCTGCCGAGACTGTGCCGTAGCCGT
>DMQT01000266.1:3513-5388 GCA_003455595.1 Betaproteobacteria bacterium | reverse complement strand
TAGTGTACTGTTTCACACTAGCATTAACGCCGTATTACTACCGGCCGGTCATCCAGCTCGTTGGTCTGCTTGCCGCTGGCCGGGTAATGGGTCGTCAGCAGCGCTGCTATCGCCGCCACGCCCTGTAACGCGGCGGCCTCGTATTCGCTTTGGCGCAGCCGGGCTTCCATGGATTGGCATACCGCCTCCCACCCGGCGTGGCCGATTTTTGCATGCACGCCCCGGTCCGCCACGATTTCCACTTGCCGGTCGGCCAGCAGCAGATACACCAGCACGCCGTTGTTGGCGTCGGTATCCCATACATGCAGATTGGCGAACACGTCGATAGCGCGTGCCTGCGCGCTGGTGCCGCGCCACAGCTGGGCGACGTCGAGCGCGCCTTCGATGGCAAACCGAATCTCGCCGTCATGGCGCTGTTCAGCCGCATGAATAGCGGATTCGATGGCGCGCAGGGTACGCGTCGGGAAAGCACGCCGCACCCGCCAGGGCGCAAACAGCAGATGTGTGAAATAACGTTTTAGATTCATCTCACCACCGTCCCGACGCGCCGCCGCCACCAAAACCGCCACCCCCGCCACCAAAGCCGCCCGAACCGCCGCCAAATCCACCGCCGCCACGACCGCCCCCGAAGCCGCCGCTACCGATGTTAATACCGGACAACACCGCAAGAAACACCACCACACCGGCAATCAAGGCGGTGAACACCGAGCCGAGCACCAGCCAGGCGATGCCGCCCACTACCGCCGAGGCGATGCCGGCGCCGACCAATTGCCCGAAAATTGCACGCAGGAACTGTCCGATGAAAATCGCTGCCGCTCCTACAATAAACAGCATGCCCATCGAGTCGGTTGGCTTGCCCGCGTTGCGCGGCTTGGCTGCGGGCAAGGCTTCACCGTCAATCAGCTTGATGAGCTGATTGACCCCGGCCTGTATGCCGCCGGCGTAGTCATTTTTTTGCAGATACGGGGTGATGGTTTCGGCGATGACGCGTTTGGCTATGGCGTCTGGGATCACGCCTTCCAGGCCGTAGCCGACTTCAAGGCGCATATTGCGGTCATCTTTTGCCAATAACAACAGCACGCCGTCATCGACGCCCTTGCGCCCCAGTTTCCAGGCTTCGGCGACGCGCATGGAATACTGCTCAATGGCTTCGGGCGCGGTGGTGGGGACGATGAGCACCGCAATCTGGCTGCCCTTGCGCGCTTCAAACTGGCTGAGCTGGGTATCGAGCGCGCTGACCTGCGCCGCCGTCAAGGTGCCGGTCAGGTCGGTGACCTGCGTCTTGAGCGGCGGCACCGCGACCAGCCCCGCATCCTGCGCCAGCGCGAGGCTGGCACAGCACAATAGCAGCAAGGCTACCAACCAGCGTTTCATACGCTATTACTGCGCCGGTGCCGGGGTGGGCTGGCTGCCGAAATCGACTTTCGGCGCTTTGGAGATTTCTTTTTCATTGTCCACGGTGAAGCTGGCCTTGACCTTGTAGCCCATCACCATCGCCGTCAGGTTGCTGGGGAACTGGCGTACCGTGCCGTTGTATGCCTGCACCGCATCGATGTAGCGTTTACGCGCCACGGTGATGCGGTTTTCAGTGCCTTCCAGCTGCGCCTGCAAATCGCGGAACACGCCGTCGGCCTTGAGCTGCGGATAGTTTTCCGCGACCAGCATCAGGCGCGAGAGTGCGCCGCTCATGTCGCGCTGCGCTGCCTGGAATTTGGCGAACGCTTCCGGGTCGTTGATCAGCTCGGGTGTCGCCTGAATCTTGCCGACGCTGGCACGCGCCTCAGCCACCTGGATGAACACGTCTTTTTCGTGCGTGGCATAGCCTTTCACCACGTTGACCAGATTGGGCACCAGATCGGCGCGACGCTGGTACTG
>DMQT01000266.1:2663-3405 GCA_003455595.1 Betaproteobacteria bacterium | reverse complement strand
CAGGGAAGTCAGCCAGTTACGCATTCGGTATCTCCTTATCATTGTGTTGCAGCGTGGTGAGCGCCAGGCACAGGTCTTCCCATGCCAGCGCCTTGGATAATACAGCCTTCAACAAGTCATCAGGATGAAAACTCACGACCAGTGGCGTGCCCATGCAGTCATGCACCCGTCCGCGCAGGCTGTCCAGCGGGGCATCGGTGTCGAGCAGGCTGTGCGCGGCTTGCTGGCCCAGCGCCAGTACCACACGCGGCTGAAGTAAAGCCAGCTGACGCAGCAGCACGGCCCGTGTCACGGGTGAGTTTTCAGCCTGCACCGGCAATAAAAACACCCCCTTGTCGCGTTGCAGTTGCAGCGCGCCCAGCATGGCGTCGAACAGCCGCGCCGCGTCGCTGTCGCCCGTGACGTCAAACCCGGCAAACACCCATTCAGCACGCACATCCCCCACGCCGGTCATCTCGGGGTAGGCCGCGCGCAGGGCGTCCCAGTCCATGCTTGCTACCGACACACTGGCATCGGCGTCGTCAACGATTGTCTCTGGCCGACGCAGCCGCCACAACGGCGTCAGTTCCAGCGCTTGCAATATGGCGTCACGCATGGGGTAATTCCTTGCGCATGATGATGGCGTCCTCGCGGCCATTCGGGCTCGGGTAATAATCCTTGCGCACCGCGATGTAGTCAAATCCCAGTTTGTGATACAGACGCCGCGCGACGGTGTTGGTCGGACGCACCTCGAGGAACATCG
>DMQT01000266.1:0-2516 GCA_003455595.1 Betaproteobacteria bacterium | reverse complement strand
ATCATCACGGCGTAACCCAGTATGAATTCATCGTGTTGATACACCCAGCAGCTGTAACCAGACGCGATGGAGTCGCCGAAATTGCCGCGCGTCCAGGGAAACGGATACGCCGCATAATCTATCGCTGCCACCACCTCGAGATCGTCCTCGTGCATCGGGCGAAAATACGCTTCGGTTTCGAATAGCGCGCTCATCGTTCACACGTCTTCAAAGCCACTTTGTCGCGCACATAGAGTGGCGCAGCCAGCTCGGCCACCATGCCCTCGCCAGCGGCAAAACGGGGCGCGGCCAGCACGGCGATTTCGCGTGCGTGTGGATACAGATCCGCGCGCAGCTGGCTCAACGCCACCTCATAGCGCGCCTGCATGACCGCCGCGTACACCCTGAAACCACTGCCGCTGCCGCACCAGCCGCTACCCGGCACCGGCGGCACCTGTTCGGGCGCTGATAGCAGCGGCGCGCTGACTTCATGCCAGTCGCCCGCCACGCGCTCATAGACGGCGTGATACACCTCGCCCATACGCGCATCCAGACACGCAATGACGCGTGGCGCAGCACTTGCCTCTGCCAGCGCCAGCAGACTGCTCACACCATACACCGGCACATCGGCACCCAGCGCCAGCCCCTGCGCCACCGCACAGGCAATGCGCAAGCCGGTGAACGAGCCCGGCCCGGCGCCAAACGCGATGCCATCCAGTTGATTAAGTGCGAATCCCGCTTCGGCCAGCAAGTCCTGGCACATCGGCAGCAATAATTGCGAATGGGTTTGCCCGGCGTGCACCTCGCGCACCTGCACCGCGCCGTCGATCAGTAGCGCGGCAGTGCAATATTCGGTAGAGGTATCGAAGGCGAGAATTTTCATGCAGCAATTATACCGAGGCTCAGGACTACAAGGGCAGATAGACCTCAAACAGAATGCGCTGCCAGGGGTTGCGCGTCTTCACCAGGCGGGTGATGCGGGCCTCCAGCGGCGTGCCGCGATCCAGCAAGCGCGCCACCGCCTCATTGTCGCGGCGCGGCACATAGCCCAGCATGGTGCCGTGCCATAGCACCCGTACCGCGCGCGGATCGTAGACATTATCCGGTTCGCGTACCAGTTCCAGCGCATCGCCCTCGTGCAGTTCGCCCCACACCTGCTTGCCCGCGTGATACTGGAATCCCGCCAACGGCGACGCCTGCAGCAGGATGCGTTCCGACACCGCAGCCTGCACCGGTGCTGCTAACGCCAGCAACAGCCAGACAAAGCGCAAATAATGTTTGATCGACATGCCCGCTATAATGCGCAAATCACGCCTCTCTGTCATCAAGGAACCCCATGCAACGCCGCGACTTCTTCAAACTGGCTGCCGCCAGCACTGCCCTGCCCCTGCTTTCCTCGCCGCTGAGCCACGCCGCACCCGCGCAAAATGGGCGCAGTTTCCGCCTCCCCTATCAGGTCAGCCTGCCCGCCGACGGCAATCTCGCCAGCCTGTGGCTGCCGCTGCCACTCACTTCCCCTGATGGCTGGCAAGTCACAGAAAAAGCACAGGCCGACGGCGTCGCAAACTCGCAAGGCGAAATCGACGACCCGCAGGCAGGTGCCAGCTACTATCATGCCGCATGGCAGGACGGTGCACCCCGCCAACTCGGCGTTTCCTGCCTGGCACGCACCGTTGACCGCGGCACCGGCGTCAACGCACTGCCCAATGGCCTGCACGCCAAACTGCCCAAGCACGCCCGCGCGTATCTCGACCCCAGTCAACACATCCCGGTTGACGGCATCGTGCTCGACACCGCCCGACTGGCCACGCGCGGCGCGCACATGCCGCTGGAAAAAGCCCGCGCCATCTACGACTGGGTGGTGGACAACAGTTTCCGCGACCCGACCACCAAAGGCTTGCGGCCTGGGCGACATCAAAACCATGCTGCAGACCGGCAACCTCGGCGGCAAGTGCGCCGACATCAACTCGCTGTTTGTCGGCCTGGCGCGCGCCAGCAGCATTCCCGCGCGCGAAGTGTTCGGCATCCGCGTGGCCGAATCGAAACAGTTCAAAAGCCTGGGAAAAACCGGTGACGTGACCCGTGCCCAGCATTGCCGCACCGAATTTTATCTGGCGGGCTACGGTTGGATACCGGTCGATCCGGCTGACGTGAGAAAAGCCATCCTGGAAGAAAAACTGCCGCTCACCGACCCGAAAATCGTCGCGTTGCGCGACAAACTGTTCGGCTACTGGGAAATGAACTGGCTGGCACTCAACCACGCCCGCGATTTTTCCCTCAAGCCGCAAGCGGCCAACAACCCGATCAACTTTCTGATGTACCCCTACGCCGAACTCGACGGCGTGGCGCGCGAGCAACTCATGCCGGATCAGTTTGTATATCGCATCACAGCGGAAGAAATAAGCACATAACGTGCATGAATACAGCAGAGTAACCGCTCGACAATAACTTCAATTCGCGCCCGGTGAGTTGGCCAGGCGATGCGTTAGCGCCCGGCGTATTGGACACAGCCTGCCCAGTTTCAATCCGCGCCCGGC
>DMQT01000110.1 GCA_003455595.1 Betaproteobacteria bacterium | reverse complement strand
ATGACTGGAAATGCAATCTATCAGAGTGCGGTCGCACCCGAAGAGCCACACGAATTTGAAGCTGAGTTGCAATTGCTCGCGGAGGGCCAAAGGGAAACGCTTTGCTTCAAAATGAAAGAGCCGGATCATGCCTACTAAGTTGGCGAGATAGCGCAAGCCGCATCAATTTGACCCCCGATGAAGTTGGCCCCCGTCTATATGTACAACGCGTTAAAGTTTGAACCTGGGTTAGGGGTCGCGTCTTGTATTGCAACATTTCCATCTCACTTTGACACTATTGCGCAGCGAGTATCAATCTGCCTTCGTCACCACAATGTGAGCATGGTCAGGCTGTGGGGCTTGCCCGGCAGCAAGTTACGCGCTCTTGCTTGCCCAAGAGAGTGTAACCAGAGAGAAGGGAAAGTGTGCCGCCAGCTTTACCTGTGCTGAAAAATATATATGTGCTGATGCGGGTTTTCTCTGTGCTCTTTGTGGCTGGTTTTATTCTGACGTTTCCAGCTTCAGTGAGCGCCATAGCGTGCAGCACATCACTAGGCGCATCACCAGACAATCTCATGGTTGCTACTGTGCCCGCTCTTGCCGATTGCTGTGAGGCAACCTTTTTCGACCCGTTCGCGGTAACCCGTTGTGTGGCTGGTTTTGGTCAGACAGACGTATTTGTGGGTGTTGATGCCGCCCTCGAAGCTATCCGGGCTGACGTCAAGCAAGCGGTTTAGGGATGCTCTGAACAACCCTAAAGCCATTTCATCATTCTGCCATCTTATAGACGTAGCATTTTCCCACTCGTGCCATTCAGGGAAAAGGCAATGCTAATCTGTCATGAATGCCTGCAAAGAAAATTTGCACCGGCTGGAGCCTCAGTCTATCGCGGGTCTTCGCAACTCAAACATTACGTAACTTGCATTACTTGCAAACAACTTACTTTGTGCAGCTGCGTATACAGTCAGCTCATCAAAAAAATCAATATAAACGCGCCGAAACAATTGGTTCAGCATGGCTGAGTGATGGTAACCGTCGGGCAGCATGAGCAAACAGGCTGAAAACCAATCAGCAAATCTCAATGATCCAGCAGACATGCATTCAAAATTTTGGGCCAGGACTGGCTATTGAGCATGTCGCCAGCGAAATCTGGGGTCGGAAATCAAGGACGCGTCTAACATTCAAACAGTTTCTAGCCGAATCGGGATCGCGGCGCATTCGAATGGTCACCAAACCAGGTGGTTATAGCTGGCTGGGCCAACAAAAATCATTATTTCAACCAAGCTCGATGTGGAGCGCCGTCGCCGCTTCATGGCGTTGTTACGGTCAAGCGTCATGCTGCACTTTGAAACCTTTTGTTGACCGTTTGCCTCCAAGCCGTAGTTCAGCACATGGGCTGATGGCGGTATGTGCTGAAGCGAGTTATTGAGACGGCCATCAAACAGTCTGCAATAGATTGCAGAAATAATGCGAAGCCGGTTTCTGATATGACAGCGAGCCATCTCAATAATAGGCTATTTTAGTTAATTATAGATTCGGCCATGCCAGGTTCTGATGCCGGGTAGTAACACATGAATGCCTAGCCGTTTTAAACCATTTAGTGGCCGAATCTATAAACTCGTAAGAATTGAGGTGCGTAAGTATGAAAAATTCATGGAAAGAGGGCATTTACTTGCAACGGGAGGCACTGGCGCAGCAGGTACACGAGCCGCTGGCACACCTGGCGGAACAATGCGCGCCGGTATGGGGTGATCGCGAGCAACTTAACGCGATTCTTGTGCAGGGCTTTGTTGATATTCCCTATTGCTCGTTCCTGTATTGCCTGAACACCGACGGTATTCAGATTTGCGACAACGTAGGTAAGGCAGGCCTGGCGCCGGAACATTTTGGGCGCGACCGATCGCAGCGCCCGTACATGAAGGAAGCGGTGCCAAGCTGGGGCTTCCTGTTGTCTGATGCCTATATCGGTCTGTTGGGCCATCGGCCATCGCTGACGGCATTGCATGTCGTGCGCACCGGTTCTGAGGTGCTGGGTTTTCTCGGCGCCGACTTCGATTTGCGCGACCTGCCGGTGACCGCGGAGCTTTACGAAGAGCCGGGTTACTGGCGGCAGGTGAAGGGCGATCCGGCGATTCGCGGCAATGTGTTTCAGCAAAGCCGTGCGGAAAGCCTGCTCGACAGCAATCTGGAGCGGGGTTTATCCATACTTGAGGAATTGCTGACTCAGCGCGGCGTGTTTCAGTGTCAGATCCATTTTTCCAGCAGCCAAGTCACCCTCTGGACCGTGGATGATCCATTCCGTTACCGCATTCTGGAGCACGAGGCGCTCAACGACCCGGATATCTGCCTGCTATACCCGACACGCGTCTACCCGAACGAGGCGACCATCCCGCAACATAATATCGCCAAAATTCTGGACACCCTGCGATCGCTGCGCCTGGCCGATCCGACCATTTACCTGCGCACGGCTTCGATCAACACCTTTAACGGCATGATCAGCTTGACTTTCTCCTGCGATGGCTCGCATTACATGCCTTATGTCGAATTTCTGCTGAAAGACACGTCGTTCTGGTTTTGACGCTGCAAAGCGAGGATCTGCTGGCGTCGGTTAACTATTCCATTAATTGGCCGATTGTCTTGCGCACACGCTGTTGCGCGGGCGAGCAGAAGTGCGCGCCACTTTGGCCGCGCGCAACTGGCCGGGCTGGACGCGCCCGACGGCGGTCACCGGCGTGCTGACGAAAAAGCCGAGTTCGAAATCAAAGCGATCCGGGCTCATCGTCAAGTGGTGTGCGAATGCTGATCCGTTGGGCGTAATGTCCTGTGAGGCCAGCGCCGCCAACAGCTCATCCACCGCCGGGCCGAACACCTGCATCATCGTGGCGCGCGGAATGTTGAGGTGGATGACCGCAGCCAGCTGGGCGGGGCTGTGCGTGATGTAGGGCGTATCGATCATAATAATGGTGCCTTGTTGTGTGGTTATGGATGTTGTGCGGCCATTTCAGCGCGCAGTTTTTCTTCCTGTGCGCGTAGTTCGGGGGTGAACTCGGCACCGAAGTCTTCAGCTTCAAATACCTGGCGGATTTCGATTTCGGATTCGCCGTCGAACGGATTGGGGCAGCGTTTGACCCATTCGATGGCTTCGGCCAGCGATTTCACCTGCCACAGCCAAAAGCCCGCAATCAGCTCTTTGGTTTCGGCGAACAGCCCGTCGATGACACTGCGCTGGCTGCCGGAAAAGTGCACGCGTGCGCCTCTGGAACTCGGATGCAGTCCCTCCGCCGCCAACATGACCCCGGCTTTCACCAGTTCCTCGTTGA
>DMQT01000315.1:467-2524 GCA_003455595.1 Betaproteobacteria bacterium | reverse complement strand
GAGAATGTCAGCGGTATGTTGGGCTTCACCGACACCGGACTGAGCGCACAAAACATCGCCTTGCGCGTGTTCGGCGGTGCCGCCAGCGTGTCGGCCACCACGCTGCCGGATGTCACCGTAAGCATCCTGGCGCAGGGGCAGATGAGCGCCGCTGGCTTGCAGCCTTTTCTGGGTGTGACGGTTGGCAGCCATCTGCGCGGCAACGCCAACTGGCATGCTGCGATCAAGCTGCGACATTTACAGGTTGAAGCTACGCTGGACAGCGATTTGCTGGGTATGGCGCTGGACTTCCCAGCACCGTTTGCCAAAACCGCTGCGCAACGCGTGCCGCTGCGGGTGGAAAAACGTCTGCGTGGCGCCGATGAGTCCGTTATTTCGGCGCATTACGGGCAGGTGGCGTCTGCCTTGCTGTTGCTACAGGAAAAACAGGGCGTCAGTAGCGTCGAGCGCGGCACAATACGCTTTGGCGGCGAAGCCAGTCTGCCCGACGAGCCGGGCATCTGGGTGAGCGGTACGCTCGCCTTGTCTGATCTGAACCATTGGCGCAGCGAGTTTGCCAACGCTGGCGAGGGCGCCGCAGGGTCGGGCTTGCCCGCGATTGCCGGGATCAACCTCAGTTTCAACACGCTGGATATTTTTGGGCGGCGCTTTCAGGACATCAGCATCCAGGCCCGTAACCGTGACGGCGCATGGCGCGCTGCCGTCGCCGGGCAAGGCGTGGAGGGCGACATGAGTTGGCGTCCGGCCAGCCCCCGTGCAGGCGAAACGCACGATTTGCTCAGCGCTGATTTCAAAACCCTGATCATCCCGCCACTCATTGCCGGTGCGGTTGCTGCGGATCAAAACAGCGACGGCAGCGGCCTGCCGGCAATGAAATTGAATGTTGCCAATTTGCAGATGAACAATCGCAAGCTCGGCCAGCTCACGGTCGAGGCCACGCCACTGAACAGCGGGCTGCGCTTCGAGTCGATCCGTCTGCTGCATCCAGACAGTATTTTTACCATGCAAGGCACCTGGCAGCCCACGCGTAACCCACAAACGCAGGCAAAAATGCATCTGGAGATCAATGACGTCGGCAAGTTTCTCGGGCGATTCGAGCATCCTGGCCTGGTCAGGCACGGGCAAGCGGTGCTGGACGGCGAGGGCGACTGGAATGGCACACCCGTCGATATCACCATTCCTTCACTGGCGGGTTTGTTTACGCTCAAGGCCACGCGCGGGCAATTTCTCAAGGTCGATCCCGGTCTCGGCAAGCTGCTGGGGATCGTCAGCTTGCAGGCGTTACCACGCCGCATCGGACTGGATTTCCGCGATGTATTCAGTGACGGGTTCGCCTTCGATGAGATTTCCGGTACCATGAAGCTGAGCCGTGGCGTGGTTTACAGCAATGATTTCCAGATGCAGGGACCGGCTGCCAAGGTCAGCATGAGCGGGGTCGTGGACATCAACGCCGAAACCCAGCAATTACGTGTGGCGGTGCAGCCCAAGCTGAGCGAAAGTGTAGCGCTGGCCAGTACGCTGGTAGGCGGACCCATCGTTGGCCTGGGTGTGCTGGCGATGCAGAAATTACTGAAAGACCCATTCGGTCAAGCTGCCTCGTTTGATTATCAGATCAACGGCAGTTGGGCTGATCCTATTGTCAAGAAAGTGTCTAGAAACTAAGCTCGCTGGAGAAGCGTTGTGCCCAATAAAAACCCTAAATCCGCATCCAGTTTTGCCCGCCCAAAAAGCGCTGCCCGCCGTGCCGCCACCGCGCATGCGAGCGCGCCTGGCGTGACGCGCGTCGCGGCCATCCAGATGGCGTCAGGTCCCAACGTCGCCGCCAACCTGGCGGAAGCCGAGCGGCTCATCCAGTCGGCCGTGACGGCGGGCGCAAAACTGGTGGCATTGCCGGAATATTTCGCCATCATGGGGCTTAAAGACACCGATAAAGTCGCCGCGCAAGAAGTTGAAGGCAAGGGGCCGATCCAGAAATTTCTCGCCGCGACGGCGCGCAAGCACAAAATCTGGCTGGTGGGCGGCTCGGTGCCGATGGCGTGCGACAATCCGAAAAAAGT
>DMQT01000315.1:0-370 GCA_003455595.1 Betaproteobacteria bacterium | reverse complement strand
GGGTTGTCGATCTGCTACGACTTGCGCTTTCCCGAGCTATACCGGGCGATGACGGGGGTGGATATTATCCTGGTGCCGTCGGCGTTTACCGCCACCACCGGCAAGGCACATTTCGAGACGCTGATCCGTGCCCGCGCCATAGAAAACCTGGCTTACGTGATTGCGCCGGCGCAGGGTGGTTATCACTTGTCCGGTCGCGAAACACACGGCGACACGATGATAGTGGATCCATGGGGCGTGGTGCTCGACCGTCTGCCACGCGGTTCAGGCGTGGTACTGGCGGGCATCAATCCGACCTATCAGGCCAGCTTGCGCAAGAGCCTGCCTGCACTCAAGCATCGCACGCTTGATTGCAGCAAGTTATACATTA
>DMQT01000021.1:3998-14169 GCA_003455595.1 Betaproteobacteria bacterium | reverse complement strand
CTTTCAATTCAATATGGAGCATTTCCAGCAATGAGCGTTCAAGACACCATCCGCGAGCAAGTCACCAGCCACAAAGTCGTGCTCTACATGAAAGGCACGCCGCAATTCCCACAATGCGGCTTTTCCTCCAGCGCCACCCAGATGCTTAAAGCCTGCGGCGTGGAAGACTTGTACACCGTAAACGTGCTGGCTGATGCAGAAATCCGTCAGGGCATCAAAGAGTTTGCCAACTGGCCGACCATTCCACAGCTCTACATCAACGGCGAATTTGTCGGCGGCTCCGACATCATGCGCGAGATGTATCAGAACGGCGAATTGCAGAAAATGCTGGCTGCCTGAGTTAGTTATCTTCGACCAATAAAAAACGCAGCCCAGGCTGCGTTTTTTATTGAGCCGACAGGCACTTATGCCGCCATGCCCCTGAACACCTGATCGGCCGCCGCCAGCGTGGCTGCGATTTCAACTTCGCCGTGTGCTGCCGAAACAAACCCGGCCTCAAACGCCGACGGTGCCAGATAAATACCTGCATCCAGCATGGCGTGGAAAAAGCGGTTGAATGCCTCCTTGTCGCATTCCATCACCTCGGCATAGGTATTCGGCACGCTGGCGCGGAAATACAAGCCAAACATGCCGCCCACCGATTGCGCGCTGAATACCACGCCATGCCGTGCGGCGGCCTCAGTCAGCCCCTGCATCAGGCGTGTGGTGGTGGCACTCAGCCGTGCGTGAAACCCCTCGGCACGCACCAGATTGAGCGTGGCCAAGCCTGCCGCCACCGCCACCGGGTTGCCCGACAGCGTACCCGCTTGATACACCGGACCCAGCGGTGCCAGCATTTCCATGATGTCGCGGCGTCCGCCGAATGCGCCCATTGGCATGCCACCGCCGATGACTTTGCCAAACGTCGATAGATCAGGCGTGATGCCGTACAGCGCCTGCGCACCGCCCAAGGCGACACGGAAACCGGTCATTACTTCGTCGAAAATCAGCACCGCGCCATGTTGCGTGCAGACCGCGCGCATGGTTTGCAGAAATTCCGGTGTGGGCACGATCAGGTTCATGTTGCCCACGACTGGCTCAACGATCACTGCTGCGATTTCATCGCCGATGCGGGCAAAGGTTTCCGCCAGTTGCGCAGCGTTGTTGTAGTCCAGTACCAGGGTTAGCGCAGCCAGCTCGGGCGGTACCCCGGCTGAGCTGGGCTGGCCGAAAGTGAGCGCACCGGAACCGGCTTTCACCAGCAGCGAATCGCCGTGGCCGTGGTAGCAACCTTCGAACTTGATGATCTTGTTGCGCCCGGTATAGCCGCGCGCCAGACGAATCGCGCTCATCGTTGCCTCGGTGCCGGAGCTGGTCAGGCGCACCATGTCCATGCTCGGCACCAGCTCGGTGAGCAGGTCGGCAATTTCCACTTCGCGCCCGGTTGGCGCGCCAAAACTCAGGCCTTTGGCAGCGGCGTCGCACACTGCCTTGAGCACGTCCGGATGGCTGTGTCCCAGGATCATCGGCCCCCACGAACCGACGTAGTCGATGTATTCGTGGCCATCGGCATCCCAGATGCGCGGCCCCAACGCACGCTCGAAAAAGCACGGCGTGCCGCCCACCGAGCGGAAAGCGCGCACCGGAGAATTCACGCCGCCAGGAATATGGCGCTGCGCCCGGGCAAACAGTTCTTCGTTTCTGGTCATGGTGTCAGTCTTCAGTTTCAGCAATAAATAGTTCGGCGAAACGGCGCGCCGTGGCCTGGATATCCGGCGCGCCGAACAGGGCTTCAATCACGGCGATCGCGTCGGCACCGGCTTCAATCAGCGGTTCGGCATTGTCTGGCGTGATGCCGCCGATCGCTACGATGGGCAGTTGCAGCACGCCGCTGGCTTGCTGCAGCAAGACCCGGTTGGCGCGCGGCGCGTCCGGCTTGGTGGTGGAAGGATAAAAACTGCCAAACGCCACATAATCGGCACCCGTCTCCTGCGCCGCAAGAGCCAGCTCGAGACTTTGATAACACGACACGCCGATAATGCGCTGCGCACCGAGGATGATGCGCGCTTCGCGCACCGCACCATCGTCGCACCCGAGGTGTACGCCGTCCGCGCCGACCAGATCGGCCAGACGCAGGCTGTCGTTGATGATAAGCGGTACGGCGTGACGCCGGCACAACATCAGCAATTCACTGGCCTGCTCGTGCTGGCGCGCTGCGTCGCCGCTCTTGTCGCGATATTGCACGGCGCTGGCGCCGCCGTTGAGCGCTGCGGATACCTCACGCAATAACTGCGCGGTGTCGTCGGTTTCCCGCGTAATCGCGTAGAGTCCGCCGATCATTGCGGTTTGTCGCTTTCACGCGCCCAAAACAGGCGATTCGGAATCAGCTGCCCCATGCCCGGCCGAAACGCTGCACGCAATGCTTCGTAAGTGAATTCCTGTGCTTCACGCACCGCTTCGGACAAATCCAGCCGATGCGCCAACGCTGCCGCAATCGCTGACGCCAGCGTGCAGCCGGAGCCATGATAACTGCCCGGCAGACGGTCCCAGGCATCGCGCCGTACCACGCCGTGCTCGTTGTACAGGGTGTTGAATACCTGCGGCGTGTGTTCGTGCGTGCCGGTAATCAGCACGTATTCGCAGCCCAGATCAATCAGTCGCTGGGCACATTCTTCCAGCGAATATTCAGCCGCGTCGTCGCCTTCATCCTGCACCAGCCGCCGCACTTCCACGCTGTTCGGCGTGAGGATGGTGGTTTGCGGGATCAGCATATCCAGCAGCGCGGCGTGCATGTCTTCATTGGCCAGTTCGTCGCCACGCCCGGACGCCAGGATCGGGTCCAGAATCAGCGGAATATCCGGATAATCGCTAACGATCTCGGCAATCGCCGCAATCGCTTCAACGCTGCCCAGCATGCCGATCTTGAACGCCGCCACCGGCATATCTTCGAGCACGCTACGCGCCTGATCGGCGATCCATTCGGCGTCTATAGGGAAATAGTCTTCTACCCCCACCGTGTCCTGCACGGTAATCGCCGTCACCACCGACAAGGCATGGCAACCCATGCTGGTGAGCGTCAGAATGTCGGCCTGTATGCCCGCACCGCCGCTCGGATCAGTGGCTGCAAAAGTGAGTACGATGGGTGGCAAATCGTCTGTCATGGTCGCGGCGGCTGCACAAAGACATTGTGCATAGGGAGGAATAGAATGCGCATTTTAACCGAAAAGTGCCTGTGCGATGGACGCCCCTTACAAAAGCTACATGTGTGTGATCTGCGGATATATCTATGAAGAAGAGAAAGGCAGCCCGGATGACGGCATTGCGCCCGGCACACGCTGGGATGATGTCCCGCCCAACTGGACTTGCCCGGATTGCGGCGCGCGCAAGGACGACTTTGAGTTGATCGAAATTTAACCACTCACTACTGGATAAAATGGATTACTAAAGATTACGACGTTGTGTCCGTTACCCAATTACAAGCCAAACAATCCGCCTTGAACACCCAGGCCAGCGGGCGACAAACCGATTAATTGCAACGAGGTACAACGTGAGCGACAGCAAAAATCTGACGGGTATCAAAGTGATGGTGATCGACGATAGCAACACCATCCGCCGCAGTGCGGAAATTTTTCTGAACCAGGCCGGCTGTCAGGTTATTTTGGCTGAAGACGGCTTCGACGCACTGGCCAAAATCACCGAGCACGCGCCCGAGATCATTTTCGTCGACATCATGATGCCGCGTTTGGATGGCTACCAGACCTGTACGCTCATCAAGAAAAATGCCCGCTTCAGCGCCACGCCGGTGATCATGCTGTCGAGTAAGGACGGCCTGTTCGACAAGGCGCGAGGACGCATGGTGGGCTCCAACGAATACCTGACCAAACCATTTACCAAAGACACCCTGCTCAGCGCCGTGCAACGCCACACCACACAGCGCGCTGCGGCCTAACCTGATTGATTGAGGACACCATGGCTATCCAACGCATCCTGATTGTGGACGACTCTCCTACCGAACGTTTTTTTCTGGCTGATTTGCTGGGCAAGAATGGCTATGAGATCAACATGGCTGAAAATGGCACCGAAGCGCTCGAAAAAGCCAAGCTGCTCAAACCCGACCTGATTCTGATGGATGTGGTGATGCCCGGCATGAATGGCTTTCAGGCAACGCGTGCGATCTCCCGCGACGACGAAGTCAAACACATACCAGTGATTCTGTGTACCACCAAAAACCAGGAAACCGACAAAATCTGGGGCATGCGCCAAGGCGCCATCGAGTACATGACCAAGCCCATCGATGGTGCGGCCCTATTGCAGAAAATTCGTTCGCTGTAATCTCTCACGGGCTCACTTTTATACCATGTCCAAACGCGTAAGCCTCCGACAATTCCAGCAGGAGCTCAGCGCCCGCCTGCAAAATGCCGCGTCACGCACCACGCTTGCAACCAGCCTGGGGGTGCGCGTGGGCGATGAAAATTGGCTGATTGACCTGGCCGATATCAGCGAAGTAATCGCCCCCATGCCGTGGGTCAGAGTGCCGATGGCGCAGCCCTGGTTCATGGGCGTCTCCAACATTCGCGGCAAGCTCTACAGCGTGGTAAACCTGCCTGGTTTCATTGGCCAATCAGCCATCACGCCCGATGCGGATACACGGCTGTTGCTGGTACATGACCGTTTTGCTGTAAACGCCGCGCTGCTGGTGAATCAGACACTGGGACTGCGCAGTATCGAAGAAAAACGGCTAGCGACAGCCGGTAATGCGCCGTGGATCAGCGGCACCCACGCGGATACGCACGACGTGAACTGGAAAACGCTCGATATGCGCGCACTGGTCACCCATCCGGAATTCCTGCAAGCCGGTTTATAAGCCACAACACCCATTCATTAGCACATGCTACGCGGAGACAAAAAAATGGCCATCACCTTCCCCAGCTTCAATCTCAAATCCAACAAAAACAAAAAAATTGCCGGTGAACCCCAGCACACCACCCTCATCATGAATGGCCTACGCAAAATTACCGCCAAGGCGCCCGGCATGGTGCCTGTGATTGGCCACCTGCCGCTCGAAAAGCAATACAGCATCACGCTAGGCGGCGGTCTCGCCCTGGTGGTCTTGTCGGCAGGGCTGCTGATCTACAACACGATACAGGTGGGGCATAAGGTAGGATATGTCGGTACCGCAGCCGAGATGCAGATGCTGTCGCAGCGTATCGCAAAAAATGCGGGTTTGGCGCTGCTCGGTAGCCCTGATGCGTTCAAGTCGCTGAAACAGAGCGAAATACGCTACGGGACCGATCTGGATGGGCTGATGAGCGGAAACAGCAGCATACCGGCTTCACCCGATTCGATACAGCCGCTGCTGTCCACTATCAATGGCAGCTGGAAACCGATTTCGGCACAAATCAAGACCATCCTGGGACAGCAAAACGTGCTGGTCAACTTGCGTAGCGACATTGGCAGCATCAACAAATCCAGCGCCGAACTGCTTGAACTGTCGGAACAGCTGGTCGGCCTGATGGCCGATGCCAACCTGAGCCAGCGTCAAATTTCACTGGCCAACCAGATGGTGATGCTGACCCAGCGGGTCGCCAAGAATGCCAATACATTGCTCTCATTCGATACGGTAGACCAGGACGCCATTTTCTTGCTCGGTAAAGACACGACATTGTTCAAAGCCAACTTACTGGGTCTGCGCGATGGCAACGAAAAAATGCGTCTGACCGCCGTCGGCAATGCCGACATCCGCTCCAAACTCGACGAAATGGCCAAGGAATTTGCACCGTTTGAAAGCAAAATCAACAGCGTGCTGGCCAACATCCAGCCGGTGCTGCAAGCCAAACAGGCGGGCGGCGGCATTTTCGGTGGGAGCGATCAGCTATTGGCTAGCGGTGAAAAAGCCGTCAGCGCATACGAGTCCATCGGTTCGATTGGCAATGTGCTGGCCACACTGGCCGGTTTGCTGGGTCTGGCCGGTCTGGCGCTGTTTGCTTATATCAACGCCAACGAATCCAAACGACGCGCATTGTTGAGTGAAACCGAAAACAAACGTAACCAGGAAGCCATTCTGCGCCTGTTGAACGAGTTGGGCGACCTGTCCGAAGGCGACCTGACCACCAACGCCACGGTAAACGAAGACATTACCGGTGCAATTGCCGACTCGATCAACTTCACCATTGACGAGTTGCGCATGCTGGTCAGCGGGATTAACCGTGCGACCGAGCAGGTGGACAGCACGACCAGCAAAGCACAACTACTGTCGGACGAACTGCGTGCAGCGGCGCAACGCCAATCACAAGAGATTGAGGACACCTCGGCCGCGATTCTGGACATGTCGCAATCGATTAACGAAGTGTCGGTGAGCGCCAGCCAATCCGCGCAAGTGGCACACCAGTCACTGGAAGCTGCCGAAAAAGGCACCCATGCAGTGCAAAATTCGATTGCCGGCATGAACGGCATCCGCGAGCAGATTCAAGATACGGCGAAGCGAATCAAGCGCCTGGGTGAGTCATCGCAGGAAATTGGCGAAATCGTCGAACTGATTTCCGACATTACCGAACAAACCAACGTACTGGCGCTGAACGCCGCAATCCAGGCTGCATCGGCCGGTGAAGCCGGGCGCGGCTTCTCGGTGGTGGCTGAAGAAGTGCAGCGGCTGGCGGAACGTTCCGGTCAGGCGACTAAACAGATTGCCGCGATTGTGAAAACCATTCAGTCCGATACACACGACGCGGTCGCCGCGATGGAAACCAGTACGCAGGGTGTGGTCGAGGGCGCGAAGCTGTCTGACGCCGCAGGCCAGGCACTGGCCGAAATTGGCCAGGTGTCGCGCAATCTGGCGACGCTGATCGAAAACATCTCGGCCGCCACCGAAACCCAGGCTGCAGCCGCTGCCAAAGTGGCGCGCAACATGCAGGGCATTCAAAGCATTACCGAACAGACGTCTTCGGGTACCGAGCAAACAGCAACCTCGATCGGTGCATTGAGCGGCCTGGCTGCCGACCTGAAGAAATCCATTTCCGGCTTCAAACTGGCCTGACCCTGCAGTTACCGCCAGCCTACTAGGACGCGCATCATGAGCGAGATTCAGGAATACGATAGTGGCCCGCTGAGCTGGGTGAAGGACGAGATTGACCAGGCCTTGCTGAAAACCCACGATGCATTGAGCCAGTTCAATCCGGCGCAGGACGACCCTGCCACTTTACGCACTGCGCGCACGCACTTTCATCAGGTCTGCGGCGCGATCGAAATGGTCGGCCTGCAAGGTGTCACCCTGCTGTGTAAAGAGGCGGAAAAGCTGTTGCAGAGTCTGGAAAACCAGACCGCACCGAGTCCCGCCGCTGCACTCGATATGCTGACGCGCTCTACCCTTGCTATCGGCTTGTTTCTTGNNTGCTCAAAGGCAAACCCAATCTGGAATTGTGTTTGCACCCGCTGTATGCCGAACTCAAAGCCGCCACCGGCAACGCGCACAGTGCCGAGAGCGATCTGTTCTTCCCTGACCTCAGTCTGCGCGCGCCCAAAACAGCAGCTGCTGTCAATCTGTCCGACGCCGAACTCAAAGACCTGATCAAAAAATCGCGCAGCCAGTTTCAGCGTGGCCTGCTCGGCTTTCTGCGCCAACAAAATGCCGATCAGGGACTGGCTGCCATGCGCAGTGCGGTGCACCAGATTGAACTGGCGATGGCCTTGCCCGCCAACCGAACCCTGTGGTGGGGCACCACAGCCTTTGTTGATTGCCTGATCAACCACGCGATTGAACCGGATTTTGCCGTGAAGCAACTCTGTGGTCGTATCGACCTGCAAATGCGCCGACAGGCTGAAGGCTCGTTCCAGGTAGCCGAACGTCTGTTCAAAGATATTCTTTACTTCGTGGCAAAAAGCGCCCACGTCAGTGCGCACGTCACCCAGGTTAAAAAGACATTTGCGCTCGATAGCCTGATACCTTCTGGTGCAGGCGAAAACACCGAAATGGCCACGTTGCAGCCGTTGCTGACTGAATTACGCAAACTGCTCGCACCTGCCAAGGAAACCTGGCTTAAATTCAGTGCAGGCAATCATGACAGCCTGGCGCAGTTTCATGCGCAGATCATGCAACTCCAGGACCGCACTGCGGCGCTCAAAAGCACACCGCTGCAATTATTATTAGCGCAAGTTGCAAGCACCACTACCGCCATTTTGCCTGCCGAGCGACTTGACAGCATCGGGCTGGAAGTCGCCACCGCCTTGCTGTTGATACAGAATACGCTGGAGAATTATCAGCATGTGACCGGCGAACTGGTGCAGCAGGCCGATGTGCAAGTGCAGCGTTTGCGAGCCGCAGCCGCTGGCGAGCTCGATACGGCGCACATCCCGGACGTTCCCTTGCTTGACGAGATGTCACGCCAGGCACAGGAGCGCCTGCTCATCGCCCAGGTCGCACATGAAGTGCAGACCAATCTGCAACAGATTGAAGAAACCCTGGACGCTTTCTTTCGCGATCCGCGCAACGAGCGTGCGGCATTGGCGCAGGTGCACAGCCCGCTGGCGCAAGTGCAGGGCGCACTCAGCATTCTGCAACTCGACGACGCCAGCCAGATGCTGCAAGCCGCGCGCGCCACTATCACGCAGTTCAGCGACGCCACCCGCCCAGTCGATGAAGCCGACTTTAGCTTGGTAGCGGATGCACTCAGCAGCCTAGGGCTGTACGTTGATGCATTGCGCCACCAACGCAGTGATGCACAGCAGATACTTCTGCCGGTATTGCGCAAAATGGGGCTGGTCGCGCCCGCGCCAGAAGCTAAAATCGAGCCTGATACCGCCGCAACCGAACACAGTGTCGAAGCCGGACTGGATGCACTCAAACTTGATGTTCACACCCATTTGAACGCATGGCAGTCAGCGCCGGAGGACACTGACAGCCAAAAAAAGCTGGTAGATAGCCTGCTCACGCTCAGCCAGGATGCCGAGCTGGTAGGCGATCACGTGCTCAAACAACACACTGCAGCAGCACTACAACTGGTCAACGATGACGACAACGCGGCAGTCGGTGAAATCTTGCTCAACCTCGCTGCACCCGAAGCCCCCCCCACCCCGATTGAGACACACGCCACGCACGACAACGCCGATGCTGTTGATGCCGAGTTGCTGCAGATTTTCCTGGAAGAAGCCAGCGAAGTCCTCGATACCATCAGCAGCCAGCTCGCCATCAGCCGCGCCGCACCGCGCGACCACGACAGCCTGACTACCTTGCGTCGTAGCTTCCACACGTTGAAAGGCAGCGGCCGCATGGTTGGCCTGAATGATCTGGGGGAAGCCGCCTGGGGCATTGAACAATTGCTCAATCAATGGTTACAAGAAGATAAACCCGCCAGTCCCGCATTGCTGGACGTGCTGACGCAGGCACACACCCAATTCGCCGACTGGATAACCAGCCTGAATCAGCATGGATACGCTGTCATCGATGCGGCTGCACTTGGCGCAAGCGCCACGCAGTTGCGCAGCGGCACCCAGCCTGCTGCCAGCACGCCTGACGCATTTGTCAGCGCTGCTGACAGCGTACCGGCTGAATCCCAGCAGGCAGAAACGATCATGCCTGCAAGCTTGACCGCCGCAGTAGAAACAACTGACAGCGCCACACCGATTGAGCTGCCTAGCTTCGCGCCATTGAGCTGGGATACGCCAGCTCATACGCCAGAAGACAGTTTCGCACCTGATTTACCCAGCGAGGCAGACAACGCAGAAAAAGCATCACCGGCAGATGTGGCACACCCGGCGGGCTGGAACGCGTTTGCCCCAGTCGATGATGACCGCATCGCCATCGGCGTCAATCTCATCGCCCGTCCCTTGCTGGATATTTTCCTGCGTGAAGCCGACCAGCATTGCGCCACCTTACAGACTGAATACACTCATTTATGCAGCGCACCCAATGAGATCGTAGGCTATGACTTTATGCGCGCTGCGCATACCCTGGGTGGAATTGCTGGCACGACCGGATTTGTCGCCGTGGCTGAACTGGGTCATGCACTAGAGCGTTGGCTTGCGCACCTGCATGAAAACAACCTGGCCTTACCTACTCAGCACCATCTTGTGGGTAACGCGATTTCCCGGCTGCACGCCATGCTGCAAGACATCCGTGCCCTGCAAGCCACCCGCCCGGCCCATGAGCTCATTACTGCATTGGCCGCAAATGAACCTGGCTTGAACCACAACATTGATG
>DMQT01000021.1:2219-3778 GCA_003455595.1 Betaproteobacteria bacterium | reverse complement strand
GAATCGGTTGAAATCATGCCGCCATTAACCGCGCCTACCCCGTCGGTGCTGAATACCTTGCTGGCCGCCGAGGGACACCCTGTGCGACGCAGCGTGGTCGATGATCTGGATGAGCAGTTACTGCCCATCTTTCTGGAAGAAGCCGCCGAATTATTGCCTGCCATCAGCATCGCCACCCGCCAATGGATAGCAAACCCAACCGCCAGCGAAGCACCTGCCAGCCTCCAACGCCTGCTGCATACCCTCAAAGGAAGTGCGCGCATGGCAGGAGCCATGCGTCTGGGTGAGTTGACCCACGTGATGGAAACGCAAGTTGGTAGCATGCTTGAAGCAAGCCAGCCTCAGACCGCCGATTTCGAAGCATTCGAAACCGAGCTGGACCGCTTGAATGATGCCCTGCATGGGTTACAGCACCCGACCAGCGTTGCGCCTCAGCCGATGGCAATCGCTGCCGATGCGCTTGCGCATGACGAGCCCCATATCCTTGCCGAGCAAACCGCGCCCAATCCATTTGCCGCACCGCTGGTCGAGGCCGAAACCAGTACCCGCATGCTGCGGGTACGTGCCGATACGGTAGACCGTCTGGTCAACGAAGCGGGCGAGATCAGTATCACCCGCTCACGGCTGGAAAGCAGCGTGGTGGCAATCAAGTTGGGTGCAGTCGAGCTGGCCGACAACATCGGACGTCTGCGTGCACAATTGCGCGAGCTGGAGATTCAGGCTGAAAGCCAGATGCAATCAACGCTGTCGCAAATCCACAAGGACGACCTGCCATTCGATCCGCTTGAGTTCGACCGCTTCACGCGTCTGCAAGAACTTACGCGCATGATCGCGGAGAGTATCAATGACGTCGGTACGGTGCAGCAAACCCTTGCAGTCGGCCTGAACGAAACCGAGGCCGCGCTAACCCAGCAGGCACGCATGACGCGTGATTTACAGCAGGCATTGATGCGTATTCGTATGGTGCCGTTGTCCAGTATTGCCGACCGCCTGCACCGCACGGTGCGCCGTGCCGCCAAGGACATGGGTAAAAAAGCCAGTTTGCAAATCATCGGCGAACAGGTTGAAATGGATCGCAGCGTGCTGGAAAAAATGGTCGCGCCGTTCGAACACCTGTTGCGCAATGCCGTCGCACACGGTCTGGAAATGCCGGAAACGCGTACCGCAGCAGGCAAGTCGGAATATGGCGAAATCCTGCTGCATGCGCGCCAGGAAGGTAATGAAATCCTGCTCACGCTACGCGACGACGGCGCCGGTCTGAACCTTGATGCCATCCGCGCACGGGCCATCCAAAATGGCCTGCTGCAAACCGAAATGACCCTGACGCCGAACCAGATGATGCAATTTATTCTGGCACCGGGGTTCTCCACCTCGGATGAAGTCACCGAGTTGTCTGGCCGAGGCATCGGCATGGATGTAGTGAAAAGCGAAATCGCCGGTCTCGGTGGCCGACTGGAAGTCAACTCCGAAGCCGGTCAAGGCGCGCAATTTTCCATCCACCTGCCGCTCACCCTGGCAGTCACGCAAACGGTGCTGATCTCAGCCGCCGGACACCTCTA
>DMQT01000021.1:0-2055 GCA_003455595.1 Betaproteobacteria bacterium | reverse complement strand
GCTGGCAGGGGCATGATTATCCGCTGTTCTATCTACCGCACCTGCTCGGGCAGACTGATCAGACGCACCCGACCCAGCCCCGCAACGCTGTGCTCCTGCTTCGAAGCGGCAACCAGCGCAGCGCAATTCTGGTGGATGAACTCACCGGCAACCGCGAGGTCGTGGTCAAGAATATCGGCCCACAGCTGGCGCGCATTAGCGGCATTGCTGGTGCCACCGTGCTGGGCAATGGCCAGGTCGTGCTCATCATCAACCCGGTACAGCTCGCGCTGCGCAAGGATCAGCATGGCGCCCAGCAATCGGCACTCGCACCGGCAGTCCCGGCCACAGCCGCCAAAGTGGTGATGGTGGTGGACGACTCGCTGACAGTGCGCAAGATCACCGGCCGCATGCTGGCGCGTGAAGGCTATCAGGTGATTACTGCCAAAGATGGACTCGACGCCCTGCAGATGCTGCAGGACAGCGTGCCCGACGTGATGCTGCTGGATATCGAAATGCCGCGCATGGACGGTTTCGAACTGACCCGCACCATGCGGGCTGACCCCAAACTGGCGAGCGTGCCCATCATCATGATTACCTCACGCACTGCCGACAAGCACCGCGACCACGCCTTCAGCCTGGGGGTGAACGACTACCTGGGCAAGCCATTCCAGGAGGAAGTGCTGCTGGCGCGGATTGCCGAGCTGTTGGGCACAGCCGTAGCAAACCCGGTTTGAAACCCTGCCACGCGTAAAAAAGCCCAGCTTAGGCTGGGCTTTTTTACGTCATGCTGCTTTTAGGCTGCGGACCAGTTAACCAGGCCGGTATACGCGGTGATCAAAACCAGCACACCAAACACAATACGGTACCAGGCAAACACCGTAAAATCGTGATTGCTGATGAAGCGAATCAGGGCACGAATCGCAAACAGCGCGCTCACAAACGCCGCGACAAAGCCAATCGCAAACACACCGATATTGCTCTCGGAATTGAAAATGATATCGCGATTCTTCACCACTTCGTAACCGGTCGCGGCGAACAGTGTTGGAATCGCCAGAAAAAACGAAAACTCGGTCGCCGAGCGGCGTGACAGACCGAACAGCAGGCCGCCGATGATGGTTGCACCCGAACGCGAAGTACCGGGAATCAGCGCCAGCGTCTGCGCCAGCCCGACTTTCAGCGCGTCTTTCCAGCTCATGTCGTCCACGCTTTCCACCCGCACCACGTGCTCGCGCTTTTCTGCCCACAATATCAGTACGCCACCGATGATGAATGCCAGCGCCACCGGCACCGGCTGGAACAGGTATTCCTTGATTTTATGGGCGAACAGCAAGCCCAGCACGGCGGCGGGCATAAACGCCACCAGCAGGTTCATGACAAATTTGTTAGCCCCCGGCTGCCCCAGCTCGCGCGTCACCTGGAACAGCTTGGCGCGGTATTCCCAACACACCGCCAGAATTGCCCCGGCCTGAATGATGATCTCGAACGCCTTGCCACGCTCATCGTTAAAATTCAGCAAATCGCCCGCCAGAATCAGGTGGCCGGTGCTGGAAATCGGCAGGAATTCGGTGATGCCCTCGACCAGACCCAGAATCAAGGCTTTCAATGCAAGAATAATGTCCATACCGGTGCCATCAAAAAAGAAGATAAAGAAGATTAACAGCTAAGAGCTCGTTAATGAATAAATGAACCCTGATACCGAAGTGCCAAAATCAACAGGCCTGCACACTGTGTGCAGGCCTGTTGATTTTAGGCATGCATGCTGACTCAAGCCTTACGGTAAATCTCCGCGCCCTGTTTCACAAACTCGATGGCTTTCACTTCCATCCCCTGCTGTAGCGCATCCTGGTCGGACAAGCCTTGCTGGGCGGCGTAGTCGCGCACGTCCTGGGTGATTTTCATGGAGCAGAAATGCGGCCCGCACATGGAGCAGAAATGTGCCACTTTGGCGGAATCCTTGGGCAATGTTTCGTCATGGAATTCACGCGCCTTGTCCGGATCGAGACCAAGGTTGAACTGATCTTCCCAGCGAAACTCGAAACGCGCCTTGGACAAGGCGTTGTCGCGGATCTGCGC
>DMQT01000013.1:2327-2661 GCA_003455595.1 Betaproteobacteria bacterium | reverse complement strand
GCGTTAATCGCTTGCAGCGCCGAAGAAGCCGCCCTTGCCGGGCGGCTTTTTTATTGTTTGTTCAAGGTATCATGAGTGTGTTTTGAACACAGGAGTCGGGCGATGGTTAAAGTGGGAATCGTGGGCGGCACGGGTTACACCGGGGTTGAATTGCTGCGTTTGCTGGTGCGACATCCGCAGGCTGAGGTGGTGGCGATCACCTCGCGCAAGGAAGCCGGTATGCCGGTGGCGGATATGTTTCCGAATCTGCGCGGGCACATTCACTTGAAATTCTGCGAGCCGCAGGATGCAGGTCTGGAAAATTGCGACGTGGTGTTTTTTGCAACGCCCAACG
>DMQT01000013.1:729-2262 GCA_003455595.1 Betaproteobacteria bacterium | reverse complement strand
GAATTGCTCGCAGCCGGTGTGCGCGTAGTCGATCTGGCGGCGGATTTTCGCATCAAGGATATTGCCGTCTGGCAAAAGTGGTATGGCATGGAGCATGCCTGCCCTGAGCTGGTTGCCGAGGCGGTCTACGGCTTGCCGGAAGTGAATCGGGCGGCAATTCAAACGGCGCAGCTGGTGGCTAACCCCGGTTGTTATCCGACCGCAGTGCAGTTGGGTTTCTTGCCGTTGCTGGAAGCGGGCGTGGTGGACGCGTCGTATCTGATTGCAGATGCCAAGTCGGGCGTCAGCGGTGCCGGGCGTAAGGCCGAGGTAGGTGCGCTGTTCGCTGAAGCGGGCGACAATTTCAAAGCCTATGCTGCGTCGGGTCATCGGCACTTGCCGGAAATCAGTCAGGGCTTGGCGCGTTATGCGGGCAAGCCGGTAGGATTGACCTTTGTGCCGCACCTGACGCCCTTGATTCGCGGCATTCACGCGACTTTATATGCGCGTCTGACTGACGCGGCAGATGTGCAGGCGCTGTTTGAAAAGCGTTACGCAAATGAGCCATTCGTTGACGTGCTGCCGTTTGGTTCGCACCCTGAAACGCGCTCGGTGCGCGGCGCCAATATGTGCCGCATTGCCCTGCATCAGCCGCAAGGTGGCGATACGCTGGTGATTTTGTCGGCGATTGATAATCTGGTCAAAGGCGCGTCGGGTCAGGCGGTGCAGAATATGAATATCATGTTTGGCCTGCCGGAAACCATGGGGCTGGAACTTGTGGGCCTGTTGCCTTGACAAAGCTACAGCCATTGACGTAAAGCTGCGACCTATCCATAATGAGTAACTAAAGTTTTTAAGTTTAAGGAGTATGCGATGAATGCCATGACCGAAATGCCCAGCCTGCTGGTTTTTACCGACAGTGCAGCCAACAAAGTGAAGCAACTGATTGAAGAGGAAGGTAATCCTGATCTGAAGCTGCGTGTGTTCGTGAGCGGCGGCGGATGTTCTGGTTTCCAGTACGGTTTTACCTTTGATGAAGTCATGAATGAAGATGACACGCCGATGGTCAAAAACGGCGTGACCTTGCTGATTGATCCGATGAGCTACCAGTATCTTGCGGGTGCCGAAATTGACTATCAAGAGGGGCTGGAAGGCGCGCAGTTCGTGATCAAGAATCCGAATGCCACCTCGACCTGCGGTTGCGGTTCTTCATTCTCAGCTTAAGTTTTAAAGGCTGAGTACAAAAAAGGAGGCTAAGGCCTCCTTTTTTATTGATGAGCACCGGCGTCAAGCCGGGTATATAGCGCCTAATATGCAAGGATGACGTGCCCCGGTGACCTCAATCACGTTGCCTGGTAGCCCGAGTAGCGTTTGACGCGCCAACCAGGCGAAGGCGTGCGCTTCGAGCCAGTCAGCATCAACACCGAGATCGTCACTCAAGCCAACTAGACGATTCGGCATGGCGCCTTTTAATGTGCGCATCAATGCGCCATTGCGGGCCCCGCCACCGCATACGTAGACTTCCTCGGCGTTACTGCAATGCGTTTCAATTGC
>DMQT01000013.1:0-642 GCA_003455595.1 Betaproteobacteria bacterium | reverse complement strand
CCCGCGCTTTTAGGTGGCTGCATGCTGAAAAAATCATGGGACGCAAGCGTGTTCAGCAACGATGGGAGAAGCTGACCAGTTTCGGCCCATGTGCCATTTCTGTCGTAGCGCTCACCCAGATGCTGCTGAATCCAAGCATCCATCAGCAAATTCCCCGGCCCGCAATCAAACCCGTTGATTTTTCCAGCGGGGGGCAAGTCGGTCAGGTTGGCTATTCCACCGATATTGACGATGACGCGGTGCGCAGTTCGATGGCGCATGGCAGCCGCATGGAACGCGGGTACGAGGGGCGCACCTTGGCCGCCGGCGGCAATGTCACGGCTGCGGAAATCGGCGATGACGCGGATGCCACTGCGTTCTGCCAACAGGCTGGCGTTGATCAGTTGTACGCTGTAACCCGCGTCGGGACGGTGACGCACTGTTTGGCCATGGCAGCCAATTGCCTGTATCTGTTGAGGGGGTATTTTTGCTTTACACAGCAAGGTGGAAATCGTCTGTGCATAGGCTTCTGCGAGCCTGTTAGCAAGCTGTGCAGCGCGGTGTAGTTCGTCAGCTCCGGTTATGTGTATCGCCAGGAGCTGCTGGCGCAGGTCGTCTGGGTAGCTTGCATAAGCGGTGTGCAGTAGTTGTCCGGACGGACGG
>DMQT01000320.1 GCA_003455595.1 Betaproteobacteria bacterium | reverse complement strand
GTGCCTGATTAAGCCGGTACAGAAAATAGCTCTGATCCTTGGTGCTATCGACTGCCTTGAGCAGCGCATAACGCCCATCGACTTCGCGCAGGCGGGCATAGTGGCCGGTGGCGATACGCTCGCCACCCATGCCCAGCGCGTGCTCCAGAAACGCCTTGAACTTGATTTCGGCATTACACAGCACGTCGGGGTTGGGCGTGCGCCCGGCCTGGTATTCGCGCAAAAAATAGCTGAACACGCGGTCTTTATATTCGGCGCTGAAATTCACCGCCTCGATTTCGATGCCGATGACCTCGGCGACCGCCAGCACGTCGAGAAAGTCCTGCCGCGCCGGGCAATGTTCGTCGTCCTCGTCTTCCCAGTTTTTCATGAACAAGCCGGTGACCTGATAGCCCTGCTGCTTCAGCAGCAGGGCGGTGACGGCTGAATCGACGCCGCCCGACATGCCGACAATGATGTGCGCCTTGCTCATGCGTAGTGGGTTACCAGCTCGAGCGGAAAACGTTTGCCGGCTAAATAATCTTCCACGCAGCGCAATACCAGCGGGCTACGGTGGCGCGCTTGCAGGGCGCGAATTTCCTCGGGCGTTTGCCATACTGCACGCAGAATGCCGTCGTCGAGCGCGCGCTCAGGCTCGTGGCCGTGCAAGCTGCCAGTGTAGGCAAAGCGCAGGTAAGTGCGGTCACGCCCGGCGTGGTGCCACTGATAGATGCCAAGCAGGGCTTCGGGCGTGAAGCGATAGGCCGTCTCTTCCAGCGCTTCGCGCGCGCACGCGGCCAGCAGCGATTCGCCCGGATCGAGATGGCCGGCCGGCTGGTTGAACAGAATGCCGTCGTCGGTTTGTTCTTCCACCAATAAAAAACGGCCGTCCTGCTCGATCACTGCGGCAACGGTGACGTGGGGTTTCCAGATCATTGGATTCAGTATATGTATTATCAGCGCATGATTTTACGCTGTTGCAAGGTGCTTGCCGATAGTTGATTCAGCCCCCGGTTGCCGACATGAAACGCACGATTTTATTCGGCTGTTCGCGGAATTCATGGCGCTCGGGTTTGAGGTTGAGCGCGGTCAGAATGGCGGCTTCGAGCTCGGCGTCACTGGCGCCATCGCGTAATAAGGGGCGAAATTCGAATTTTTCTTCCTGGCCGAGACATAAATACAGCGTGCCATCGACCGACAGGCGCACGCGGTTACAGGTGTCGCAAAAATGTTGCGAAATCGGTGTGATGAAGCCAACCGAAAAGCTGCCGTCCGGCGTGCCCAGATAACGCGCCGGGCCGCCGCCCGAAGATAAGGTTTCCACCAGCCCAAAGCGTTCGCGCAAGCGCGCCGCGACAGGTTGCAAATCGAGGTATTGCGTATTGCGCCCGGTATCGCCCATGGGCATGGCTTCGATCAGCCGCAGCACAAAACCGCGTGCCATGCAGAACGCCACCATGGCGTCGATCTCGTCATCGTTGACGCCGCGCATCGCCACCATGTTGATCTTGATTGGCGCAAATCCAGCGTGCTGCGCACTGTCCAGCCCGGTCATGACTTTGTGCAGCACGTCGCGCCCGGTGACGGTTTCGATGCGCTCAGCTTGTAAGGAATCGAGACTGATGTTGAGCCGCGAGACACCCGCTGCCTTGAGCGCCGTGGCGTGCTTATTGAGTTGTGTGGCGTTGGTCGAGAGCGATAAATCCTCGATGCCCGGCAGGCGTGCAATTCGGCCAGCCAGTTCGGGCAGGTTTCGGCGCAGCAGCGGCTCACCACCGGTGAGGCGCACGCGCTTGAGGCCGAGGCGGGCAAATGCGGCCAACAGGCGTTCAATCTCGTCAAATGTCAGCCAGTGCGACGGCTCTTCAAAATCCTTGAAACCTTCCGGCATGCAGTAACTGCAACGCAAGTCGCAACGATCCGTCACCGACAGGCGCAGATATTCAATGCGGCGGCCGAAGCGGTCTATCAATGCGGTGGATGAGGCGGTCATGGCTTTGCTTTAAGCGTTATGCTGTATAGAATATAACGGTATTTTACGTCAGATTTTCGAGTTTGGATATTTTTATGGGCAGCGTCACAAACATAGCAAAGTCGCGAGTTTTGGGTTTGGCAGGCTGGAGCGGGGCGGGTAAAACCACGCTGCTGGAAAAGCTCATCGCGCGCAGTGTGGCCGATGGGCTCAAGGTCGCTGTGATCAAGCAGACGCATCACGATTTCGACATTGACCAGCCCGGCAAGGACAGCTGGCGGCACCGTCAGGCCGGGGCGACGGAAGTGCTGGTGGCGTCAGGGCGACGCTGGGCGTTGATGCACGAGGCGGCAGAACCCTCGCTGGATGCACTGCTGGCCAAACTGTCGCCCTGCGATCTGGTGCTGGTGGAGGGGTTCAAGCACGCGCCCATCGCCAAGCTGGAAGTGCATCGCCAGGACAACGGCAAAGCCTGGCTCTACCCAGACGATCCCGCGATCGTGGCGTTGGCCAGCGATGTCCGTGTGGACACCGCTTTGCCGCAGTTTGATATGAACGACGACGCGGCTATTTATCAATTTATAAGACATTACACAGGAGTTTGATGTGCTGAGTGCAGACCAGTTATTAAACGAGTTGCTCGTCCGCGCGCGCGGCGTGACCGAAGTGGAACACGTCGCCAGCGAAGCCGTGCTGGGGCGGGTGCTGGCAGCCGATCAGGTATCGGACATTACCGTGCCGCCGCTGGATAACAGCGCCATGGACGGTTATGCGGTGCGCGCGGCGGAGTGCCTGTCAGATGTGGTTTTGCCGGTGTCGCAACGTATCGCCGCAGGCCAGGTGGGGCAAGCCTTGCAGCCCGGTTCAGCGGCACGCATTTTTACCGGTGCGCCGGTGCCGCCAGGCGCTGATACGGTGGTGATGCAGGAGCACTGCACGGTGCAGGGTGAGGGCATCACGGTGAATCAAGCGCCCAAAGTGGGCGACAACATCCGCCGCGCCGGGGAAGACATCCAGCGCGGCGACGTGATTTTAGCGACGGGTACGCGACTTGGTGCGGCTGAAATGGGGCTGGCCGCATCGGTCGGACTGGCCGGTTTACCGGTGTTTCGGCGCCTCAAAGTGGCGAGCTTTTCGACCGGCGATGAGCTGGTGCAACCCGGTATGCCGTTGGCAGCCGGGCAGATATATAACTCCAATCGCTATACGCTGGCCGGGCTGGTACAGGGCCTGGGCTGCGACTGGATCGACCTCGGCGCGGTACCGGATACCTTGACGGATACGATAGACGCGCTGCAACGTGCCGCGCAGCAGGCCGATGTCGTCATCACCAGCGGTGGCGTGTCGGTGGGCGAGGAAGACCACGTCAAGGCCGCCGTGAGCCAGCTCGGCACGCTGGATATGTGGAAAGTGGCGATGAAACCGGGCAAACCGCTGGCCTACGGGCGCATCGGCACGGCGGATTTTATCGGTCTGCCGGGCAATCCGGTGTCCACCTTTGCGACTTTCTGCCTGTTCGCCCGGCCATTTTTGCTTACGCGCATGGGCGCGACGAGCGTGCTGCCAACGACTTATCAGGTGCGCGCCGGGTTCGACTGGCCCAAGGCGGGCGAGCGTCGTGAGTTTCTGCGCGCACGTCTGGTCAACACCGACGACGGCAGCTTGCAGGCCGAGCTGTTCCGCAATCAAAGCTCGGGTGTGCTGACATCGGCGGTATGGGCCGATGGTTTCGTCGATATCGACATTGGCCACACCGTGCAGCGCGGCGCGCCGGTGCGCTTTATTCCGTTTGCCGAGGTGCTGGGATGAACATCAAAGTGCTGTATTTCGCCCGCTTGCGCGAGCGTTTTGGCGTCAGCGAAGAAGTGATTGAGTTACCCGACAGCATGGCGATGGTGGCGATGCTGCTCGACGTGTTGCGCGCGCGCGGCGGCGAATGGGCGCAGGCACTGGCTGCCGGGCAGAATTTCCGCGTCGCGGTGAATCAGGACATGGCGGCGATGAATTCGCCACTGGAAGCGGACGACGAAGTGGCGATTTTTCCGCCGGTGACCGGGGGCTGAGATGAAGATTAGCGTGCAGGAAGCCGATTTTGACGTCGGCGCTGAAATCAGCGCCTTGCGCGCAGGTAACCCGCAGATTGGCGCCGTCGCCAGCTTCATCGGCCTGGTACGCGACCTGAATGACGGCAGCAATGTGGCCGCCATGACGCTGGAACACTACCCCGCCATGACGCACAAGGCATTGACAGCGATCGTGGCCGAATCCGAAACGCGCTGGGCGCTGCTCGGCTGCACCGTCATTCACCGTGTCGGCGCGTTATTTCCCACTGATCAGATCGTGTTGGTGGCGGTGGCGTCCAGCCACCGTGCGGACGCCTTTGCGGCATGCGAATTCATCATGGATTACCTCAAGACCCAGGCACCGTTCTGGAAAAAGGAGCAGACGCCGGATGGTGAGCGTTGGGTAGAGAGCCGCAATAGCGATGAGGCGGCGGCGGGGCGGTGGGGTTAGATTTTAGAGTGCGAAGTTGTATTTTTGACTGGATTCACAGCGAATTCCTGCTCCAATTGCGCGAGAAACACCCGATGTGCTTGCTCGATGCGGTGGAATTGGTCGATCAGGGCAACGGCCTCAGCCGTCAGGCGCGCACCGCCGCCGCCTTTGCCGCCGGTGCTGGTGCTGACCAGTGGCGTATCGAGCGCGTTGCCCATGGTGTTGACGGCGTCCCAGGCGGCTTTGTAACTCATTTTCATCGCGCGCGCGGCTTGCGAGATGGAGCCGGTAGCCTGGATATGTTCCAGCAGTTCGACGCGTCCGCGGCCAAGGATGTTCTTGCCGTCGCGGGTGAGCCAGATGCGGCCACGTATCTGCAGGTTGGCGTGCAATGTCATTGTTTTGGGCAGTTGGTCGAAAGTACCTATTGTAACCGAGCCTGATTCCTTCTAACTTTAGCGCATTACATACCAGGAGTTCGCCATGTTAAAAATCAAGCAAATACTCGCCGCCGTCTGTCTGCTGGGTGTATCTGCCGCCGTGCTGGCAGCCGATACCAATACTTTCAATGCCGTGTTCAAAACCCAGGGCGATTTTGAAACGGTGCGCGATACGATGGCCGCCGCCGTGGAAGGCCAGGGTCTCAAGATCACCCATGTCAACAAGATTTCTGGCATGCTCGACAACACTGCGGCAGCGGTGGGCGATGCAAAAAAAATCTACCTCAACGCCGAGCAGATGGAGTTTTGCAGCGCCACGGTGTCGCGTCAGATGATGGCAGCCGACCCGCACAATATCGTCGCGTGTCCCTACATCATTTCGGTGTATAACCTGCCGGGTGACGCCAAGACCATCTATGTGGCATACCGCAAGCCGCCACTGGGCAACACACCCAAGGCCAAAGCGGCGTTTGCGGCGGTGGACAAGCTGTTCAGGACGATTATCCAGGACGGTATCCAGTAATTGCGTGAACAACCGGCTCCAAGTTGAGCCGATTTTTTTTGCTTGATACATTCGATTAATCGAATATAATGAGCGCCATGTTAAGCGAACAAGCCTTCTTCGAAATTCTGTGTGACGCCACCCGCCGCCGCATTCTGGGTCTGTTGCAGCGCGATGGTGAGCTTTGCGTGTGCGAACTGTATTACGCGCTGGACATGCCACAGCCCAAGGTGTCGCGTCACTTGAGCGTAATGCGCGAAGCGGACCTGCTACAGGTACGGCGCGAGGGTACGTGGGTTTTTTACCGGCTGAATGCTCGGATACCGGCCTGGTGTGATCGCATTCTGGCGCAGATGAATGACGTCTGGCGTACGAGCCCGACGCATGGGCAGGATACGGTGAAACTGGCTGACATGAGCAACCGTCCGGCACGCTGTTGCGGCTGAATCTTTTTGTCTTGTTATATGCGTTTTAGCATATGTATTTTCGAATCTGATAGGGAGTTTCGGCTTGGACAATAAGGTTTTTAATGTGCTGTTCCTGTGTACCGGCAATTCAGCGCGATCAATTCTGGCCGAGGCTTTGTTGAATCGTTTGAGAAACGGACGTTTTCATGCCTGCAGTGCGGGCAGTCACCCCGGTGGCACAGTGAATCCATTTGCCCTCGAACTGCTGGAAAAAAGCGGCTTGCCGGTGGTGGATTTGCGCAGCAAGTCGTGGGATGAATTTACGCTGCCCGGTGCACCGGTGTTCGATTTCGTCTTTACTGTGTGCGATAACGCTGCCGGGGAGGTGTGCCCGGTCTGGCCGGGTCAGCCGATGACGGCGCATTGGGGGATTGAAGACCCGGCAGCCGTAGACGGCAGCGATGACGTCAAGCGCAAGGCGTTCCACACGGCGTATACGCAACTCAATCGCAGGCTGTCCATATTCACCTGTTTGCCGATCGCCAAGCTGGATGCCTTGTCACTGAAACACGAGTTGGATGATATTGGCCATTTACGTGAGCGCGGCGAATAGTATGAAGCGTGATACGCATAACGACCTGAAGGGCTGTGATGTTTGAGGCGTTGGCCGACTGGCTGGTGTACGACCTGGGCGGCGTACAGGGCAGCGCGCTGGGGGATGCGTTGCATTTCTTCGTCATGGATGTGACCAAGATACTGGTACTGCTCACGTTGGTGATTTACCTGATGGGGCTGCTGCGCGCGTTGCTCAAACCCGAGCGCGTGCGCGAATTCGTGCGCAAGCGTTCGAATCTGTCGGCGCGGTTTACGGCAGTGGGGCTGGGTGCAGTGACGCCGTTCTGCTCGTGTTCTTCGGTGCCGCTGTTCATCGGCTTTGTCGAGGCGGGCATTCCGCTGGGGGTGACGCTGTCGTTTCTGATCGCCAGCCCGATGATCAATGAAGTCGCCGTGGTGGTGCTGGCGTCGGCCATCGGCTGGAAGTTCACTGCCCTGTATGTGGTGACCGGTCTTACGGTGGCGCTGATCGGCGGCTTCGTGCTTGAGCGTTTCAAGCCTGAACGCTGGGTGGAAGACTATGTGTGGAAAATCCGCATGGGCGAGGCAGCCCGGATTGAACCGGATAATTCGCTGGCCGCGCGCCACACTTACGCCATGGGTCAGGTGCGCGAGATTGTCGGGCGCATCTGGAAATACGTGCTGATCGGGGTCGGCGTGGGCGCACTGATTCACGGCTTTGTGCCGGCGGATTTTGTCGTCAGGGTCGCGGGTGGCGGCGGGGCATTGTCGGTATTGGCTGCCGTGTTGATCGGTGTGCCGCTGTATTCCGATGCGGTCGGCATTATCCCGATTGCCGAAGTGCTGCTGCACAAGGGGGTGCCGATCGGTACCGTGCTGGCGTTCATGATGGCGGTCACGGCGCTGTCGTTTCCAGAAATGATCATTTTGCGCAAGGTCGTGAAGTGGCCGCTGCTGGCGCTGTTTGCCGGCTATCTGGCGCTGGCGTTCTGGGTCGTGGGTGTGTCGTTTAATTCTTTAAGAGGTGTGTTATGAGCAATACAGAATTGCATCCGTCCATCGTGGCGCTGGTGTCGCTGGCGGCCAATGTGGCCGCCAATCATCCGGGGCAGGGGCTGTGCCAGCTGGACAAGCTCAAGCAGTACGGCGTCAGCGCCGAACAGATTGAGCTGGTGGTAGACATCGCCCGTCATATTCGCGAAGAGGCGGGGAGCAGGCTGGATGCACGCTTCGACGCCGAACTGGCGGCGCGCACGCAAACCGTCAGCATCCCGCTGGCTATCCCGGTGGCGGCAGCGTGCTGCACGCCGACGCCGTCTGGCAAATCCTGCTGCTAATCGGGGTTGGATCATGAAACATATCAAGGTACTCGGCACCGGTTGTGCCAATTGCACTGCCACGCTCAAGCTGATTGAACAGGTGGCGGCCGCCAAGGGCGCAGCAATCGAGCTGGAAAAGGTCGAAGACATCGCCCGGATTCTGGGTTACGGCGTGATGTCCACGCCCGGTGTGGTGATCGATGGAAAAGTCGTGCATGCCGGTGGCGTGCCCGCTAAATCAACTGTGGAAGGCTGGCTATGAACAAGAAAACCGTTTTGATTTTGTGTACCGGCAATTCCTGCCGCAGCCAGATGGCCGAAGCGCTGGTGAACCATGACCTGGGCGCGAATGTGCGTGCCATTTCAGCGGGTACCAAACCGCAGCCCAAGGTAGCCGATGGCGCAATTGCCGCGCTGCAGGATCTGGGCATTGATACCCAGGGCCTGCATCCGAAAGACGTCGATGCGGTGATGAACGAGCCGATCGATCTGGTGATTACCGTGTGCGACAACGCCAAGGAAGCCTGCCCGGTATTTCCCCGCGCGATTCCCAGCCTGCACATGCCGTTTCATGACCCGCATGGCGAACCGCTGGAAAGCTTCTTGAAAGTGCGCGATGAAATCCGCGGCAAAACTGGTGGCGGAAGTCGCCACGCAGTTGGCAGTTAAAGCGCCATGCTGGGTGTCGCTGCTGATATTTCTGGTCACGCTGACGCTGGTCATCCGTCAGCCCAAGGGGCTGGGCATCGGCACCGCCGCCTGGCTGGGCGCGGGTGCGGCGCTGCTGGCAGGAACCGTGTCGCTGTCGGACA
>DMQT01000178.1:4558-5816 GCA_003455595.1 Betaproteobacteria bacterium | reverse complement strand
TTGTTGCGCTTGCTCATGTGCGCATGGGTGAAGCGCTCATAGTGACCGAGATCGAGGTCGGTTTCAGCACCATCTTCGGTGACAAACACTTCACCGTGCTGGAACGGACTCATGGTGCCGGGATCCACATTGATATAAGGATCGAGCTTCATCATGGTGACTTGCATGCCGCGCGATTCAAGAATGGCGGCGAGAGAGGCGGCGGCAATTCCCTTGCCCAGGGAAGAAACCACTCCGCCAGTAACGAAGATATAACGGGTCATGTCAATTTACGGCGCAGGTAATGCGCAATTTTAGCGTAAAGCGTGCGCGCGAACAATTGCACCGCATGCAACAGCCTGATTTTATCTGCCCCGCTACGCGCCAGGGCGCAACCCTTGACTTGCAATATTCGGAACTTGAACTACTCTGACAGAGGTTCAGCTTCGGTTTCCCCTGCGCTGGCACAACAGACAGACGCCCTGACTGAACACCCTGTGAATCCAAATCGAATGGAGGTTATTTTGAACAAGGTCATCAACAAGAAGCTCTCGCGTCGCTCTTTCCTGAAAGGCGCTGCACTGCTCTCCAGCATGGCTGCCGTGCCGGTGAGCTTTGTCAGCCAGCAGGCTTATGCCGCTACCAAGGCGTCCAAGGCCGCGATGCAATACGTCGACCATCCAAATGGCACAAAAAACTGCGTCAGCTGCATTCAGTACATCCCCGGCAAAACCGCCAAGGCCGACGGCACCTGTAAAGTCGTCGAGGGTGCGGTCAAGCCACAAGGCTATTGCATCGCTTTCGCGCCCAAGGTTTAATCGCGCTCCGCGCCTAGGGCCTGAACGCTACTTCTTCAATCCTTATCCCGCATCAGGCACAGTGTCACTTCCTCGCGGTCGTGATACAGGTGCTTGATTTGCAAGGTATAGCGCATGTCTTCGCGCTCCAAGCGCTTGCTGATGATGTCCTCGCAGCGGCGCACTTCTTCCAGGCGCTTTTTCATCGGCAGCTTGAGATTAAAAATAGCGTGGCGGGCATGGCCGCGCGCAATCCATTCCGCTACCAGCTGCGCCACGCGTGACGGGCTTTCCACCATGTCGCACACCAGCCAATTGACCGGATGATGCGGCCTGTAAGTGAAGCCGTCGCCGCGCACGTGCTCGATCATTTCAGTCGCCATCGCTGCTGCAGCCATCGGACCGTTGTCCACTGCGGTCACGCGGATACCACGTAGCGCCAGCACCCACGCCCAGCCGCCAGGCGAGGCGCCCAGATCGAC
>DMQT01000178.1:2024-4421 GCA_003455595.1 Betaproteobacteria bacterium | reverse complement strand
TCGTCGGCCACAAAACACACATGCAGGCGCGGTGCCGCGCTGCCGATGGCGAGCTGGCGATTTTTTTCCAGAAAGGCAGTAAGCGGCTTGGTGAAACGACCGCAGAAACCGAGCCTGGTTTTATCTGCGTCGGTGTCTGGCGTTTCAACCCACACTTCGGAATAGCGCGGCGCGAGCTTGCTCACCACCGCCTTCACGGCAGTCAGGCGGTCGCCTTCCGGCATGCCTTCGATTAACGGCGCCACCTGTATCCACTGGCGTGCAAAAATCAGCCGGTAAAACGGCAGTTCGCTGGTCAGCAGCGTGATTTCCGCCTGCGTATCGGCCTGAAACAGCACCCAACCCGATTGATCGCCCGCTTTGACGTAGCCCTGCACGCCCAACTCGCTGGCCCAGCCCACAATTTCGCCCGCGCATTCTTTTTCAAACCCGGCGCGACAATAGAGTAGCAATGCATTCATGCTGCTCATGAAAATTCCTTTATATAACGGGGTGTTTTATCTGACGACGGCGTGCGCCGCCGACATGATTGGGCTGGCTGCGCTTAACTTAAGCAATTTCACCGTGCACGATACCCGGCAGTATAACCGCCTGTGCGACTACGCGGCCGCCATGACGCAACCAGCAATCCGGCAACGTCACAAATATTTCATAAAGCGGCCTCAGACTGGCGTAGATGCGTGACCCTGTCAGCCAACCCGGAATGATAAATATGCAGTCAATGGATAATGGCAAGGATGAAATTATAAGTCTGGCGCAAAGCCTGCAGGCTTTGCGCAACGCCACACTGGAAACGCAGCAGGAATTAATGGCACGCTGGCAGCCTCACCTGCATCATCGGCATTACCTGTCCAGCGCCGCCAATCTGGCCGCCTATATCGGTTTGCGACGGCATGATCTGCGCGAACTGCAAGCGAACTTGGCCGCTGTGGGATTGTCATCGCTGGGACGCTGCGAAGGACATGTGATCGCCACGCTGGATGCAGTGACCTATGCGCTGGCCATGATGGAGGGCGCGCAATCGTTGCTGTGTCCGGTGCATGAAATCGGCCACGCCATGCACCGCGACACCCTGTTACTGCGCCACAATACCGATAGCCTGTTCGGCAAACCACAGGGCAAGCGTGCCACACGGGTCATGGTGACACTCCCCGGCGAAGCAGCAGACGATCACGCAATGGTACGCGAAATGCTTACGCTGGGCATGGACTGTGCGCGTATCAATTGCGCTCACGACACCCCCGCCAGCTGGGAAAAAATGGTGGCCAACATTCGCCAGGCCGAACACGAAACCGGGCGCAGCTGTCGCGTCATGTTTGATCTGTCCGGCCCGAAATTACGCACCGGAGAGGTCGCAACCGGCCCTGAGGTGTTGCATATCAAAATCCAGCGCGACGAGCTGGGAAACCGGCTTTGCCCCAGCCAGATCATTCTCGACAGCACAGGTCGCCCTGGGTACCCGGCCGCCACCGACAAGATGGGAAAGGCGTCGCCTGCCCATTTGAGTGTGTCGGCCAAGTGGCTGCGCACGCTCAAACCCGGCGACACGCTCTGCTTCCACGACCTGCGCAAGCGCAAACGTGAATTTGTGGTGGAGCAGCGCCTGTCGGACACAGAAGTTCGCGTCAGCTGCGCAGACGGCGCCTACGTGACCCCTGGCACGGTGCTTGAGCGGATAAGCAAACACACACAGCACGGCAAACAGACCTCTAGCAAAACCGCCACCGGGGATTTTCTGGCAGCGCCGATGCGCATTCATTTACATAAAAACGACGCGCTGCTGCTCGCCCGCGACCCCTCGCCCGGCCAGGCCGAGCGGCGTGACAAAACCGGACTCATCCTGTCCCCCGCGCGCATTCCATGCACTGAACCCGAGGTATTTTCCTTTCTTGAAACGGGTCAAGCCGTGTGGATAGACGATGGCCGCATTGGCTGCGTGATTGAACGGGTTGACGCGCAGGGCGCCTGGCTGCGGGTCACGCAGGTACGCATCAAAGGCGAAAATGTGAGCGCACAAAAAGGCCTCAACTTCCCGGACAGCCATCTGCAACTGCCCGCGCTGAGCGAGAAAGACCTGCGTGACCTCGACTTCGTCGTGCAGCACGCCGACATCATCGGTTTGTCATTCGTGCAATGCGCGGATGACCTGGATCGGCTGGCCGACGCGCTGGCGCAACGCAATGCCGGCAAGCTCGCCATCATCGCCAAAATCGAGACCCGGCAAGCGGTTAAAAATCTGCCGGAAATCATCGTGCGCGGCGCCGGGCATGGCCCGTTCGGGGTGATGATCGCGCGCGGCGACCTGGCTGTAGAAATCGGTTATGAGCGCCTGGCGGAGATTCAGGAAGAAATGCTGTGGCTGTGCGAAGCCGCCCATATCCCCGTGATTTGGGCCAC
>DMQT01000178.1:0-2001 GCA_003455595.1 Betaproteobacteria bacterium | reverse complement strand
GCCGCCATGTCCGGTCGCGCCGAATGCGTGATGCTCAACAAAGGCCCCTACATCCTGCACGCGCTGTCAGTGCTCGACGACATCATCACCCGCATGCAGGCGCACCAGCGCAAAAAAACCTCGCAATACCGGCCATTGCACTGGTAACACGCGCAGCACCACGCGGACGCTATACTGAGCCATCGAAATCGGCCCCGTGACAGGAGATCAGCGTGACAGAAAATACGATTGCAACCAGCAAGGTGCCGGCGGATGGTCTGGTCACCCTCACCCACGTCATCTACGGCCTGCACGCTTTTACAGTGCTTACCGGCCTGCTCACGCCGATGTTCATCGTCACCGCGTTCCTTACCGGCTGGCCGTCGATCCTCGCGGTGATCCTGAATTACATCAAACGCAAAGAAGCCAGCGGCACGTATCTGGAATCACACTTCCGCTGGCAGATTCGTACCTTCTGGTTCGCCTTGTTGTGGGTGCTGGTGGGGTGGATGCTGGTGTTCACACTGGTGGGCATCCCGGTTGCCTTCATGCTGGCCATGGGCGTTGGCATCTGGGTGCTATATCGTGTGGCGCGGGGCTGGCTCACACTGAATGACAAGCTCGCGATGCCTGATTAACTAGCCGTGCGCGGTGAGAAATTTATCCAGCTGATTGGCAAATGCTTTCCGGTCGCCATTTGACAGTGCTGCCGGGCCGCCGGTCTGCACCCCACTGCCGCGCAGCTCGTCCATGAAATTGCGTAGCGTCAATAGCGCCTTGATGGTTTCGGCGCTGTAAAACTCGCCGCGCGGGTTGAGCGCGTAGCCGCCTTTGGCGATGACGTCGGCGGCCAGCGGGATGTCGGCGGTAATCACCAGATCACCCGCTTGCAGGCGCTGCACGATCTCGTTATCCGCCACATCGAAGCCTTTGGGCACTTGCAGCGCGCGGATAAACGTCGATGGCGGCGTGCGCAACAGCTGGTTGGCGACCAGCGTGGTCATGACGTGCGTGCGTTCAGCGGCACGAAACAGAATATCCTTGATGACGCCCGGACAGGCGTCGGCATCGACCCAGATTTGCATCAGCGTTTTCTCACCGCTTCAATCACATTCGGCAGCCCCTGAATGCGCGACAGCGCGCGGCTGATCTGCTCCAGGCTGCTGGCGCGCACGCCGAACTGCATGGCAGCTATGCCTTTGCGCGATTCGGTGTTGACACGCTCCACCGCCAGGCGTTCTTTCGCCAGAATGTCGGAAATGTCGCGCAGCAGACCCTGGCGGTCATAGGCTTCGACCACGATATCGCTGTCGAAGCCGCCCCCGCCTCCACCCCAGTCAGCCGCCAGCAAGCGCGCCGCACGCTCACCCGTTACCCGCTGCACATTGGCGCAATCGCGCCGGTGCACGCTGATGCCGCGTCCTTGCGTGGCATAGCCGACGATGGCGTCGGGCGGCGCGGGTTTGCAGCAACGCGCCAGCGTCACTGGCAGATTGTCCACACCTTCGATCAAAATGCTGTCGGCGGCCTGCGCCTTGGGTGCACGTACGGCGCGGGTTTTGACCGGCACCGCAGCGACGGGTGCAATCTGTTCCTGAATCGCGCTGCCAACCTGGTGCGGCGTAATGTCGCCGCGCCCGAGTGCCGCCAGAAATTCGTCCACCTTGGGCTCGTTGAACTTGTGCGCGAGCTTGTCGAGGTTGACGTCGGTCGCGCCCAGCCGGTGCAGCTCCTTGTCCAGCAGGGCGCGGCCATCGGTGACGTTTTCGTCAAAATGCTGGTATTTGAACCAGTGTCGCACCTTGGCGCGGGCACGCTGCGTGACCAGATACCCCAGCGTCGGATTGAGCCAGTCGCGGCTCGGCGCACCCTGTTTGACGGTAATAATTTCAACGCGCTGACCGTTTTTCAGCGGCGTGTTGAGCGGCACCATCACGCCGTCAAGCTTGGCGCCCCGGCAGCGGTGCCCCAGATCGGAATGCACCTGATAGGCGAAATCCACCGGCGACGCGCCTGCCGGCA
>DMQT01000154.1:2735-2959 GCA_003455595.1 Betaproteobacteria bacterium | reverse complement strand
TCTGGCAGCCGGTGCTGTCGGGCGAGCTGTATTGGCGTCAGTTCAAGCGCCTTGAGGTTGCCGCCAGAGCGCTGGAAAATCACGCGGGTGCCCCCGAAAAGGAGGCTCACCAGATGACAGACGATGCTTCGATGATCGAGATTGCGGGATACCGCATTTCACCTGCACTGATCGCAGGTTTATCCGCGTCGCACCTTGTGCTACCTGCCAATACGCGTCGTGTG
>DMQT01000154.1:0-2402 GCA_003455595.1 Betaproteobacteria bacterium | reverse complement strand
GAGCGAATTGCCCGTGATCTTTGATTGTGCGGGCGAACGCTTGATCGGGGTGGTCAGCCAGTCAGCCAAACCTGCCGATACCGGCGTGCTCATTCTCGTGGGCGGCCGACAGTATCGCGCGGGCAGTCATCGGCAGTTCGTGTTGCTCACTCGCCGTCTCGCCAGCGCCGACTTTTGTTGCCTGCGCTTTGATTTTTGCGGCATGGGCGACAGCACCGGCGAGCCGCAAAGTTTCGAGACGGTAGATGCCGATATTGCAGCAGCGCTGGCGGCATTCAAAACACATTGCCCGCACCTCAAGCGTGTGGTGCTGTGGGGCTTGTGTGATGCAGCTAGCGCTGCGGTGCTGTACTGGCAGCGCACACAGGATCCGTTTGTCGCCGGGTTGTGTCTGGTGAACCCCTGGCTGAGAACTGACGCGAGTCTCGCCCGTGCGCGCGTGCGGTATTACTATGTCGAACGGCTGCTTGACCCGGCTTTCTGGCGCAAACTTTTGACCGGCGGGGTCGGGCTGAGAACATCAATCGGCGAGTACCTCGGCCAGCGTCGCATCGCCCGCTATGCCATTCAGACAGGGAGCGCCGACTTTGTAACGCAAACCCTCGAGGGTCTGCGCAGTTTTCCTAGCGCACTGCTGGTGGTACTCAGCGGCCGCGATCTGGTGGCTAAAGAGTTTATGTATACGCTGGTGTGCAATGGCAATGCATCTGTCTTCACCAGTACGCATCGAATATGCAAGGATATCCCCAATGCTGACCATACTTTTTCACAAACTGCTTCGCGCGAGGAACTGGAAGCGACTGTGCTGACCTGGCTTGAAGAATCTTTCTGAGGGCATAGTGTAAAAAAAAAAACCGACACACGCTCGCGCGTGTGTCGGTTTGTATGAAAGTTAGAGGTTAGTTATTTGGCAGCTTTGCGGCGACGAATAGCGCCTAAACCAGCTAAGCCAATGCCCAACAATGCCAATGAAGCAGGTTCAGGCACGTCGTTATTCACCACGGCACCATTGCGCACTTGAAAGTTGTACTGGCCGAGAACATTGCTGTTCAGCGAATTACTGATCAGCGCGTTCGGGCCGCCATTCACCAGCGCGCCGTTCACCAGCGAACCCGGCAGCGTCGCATTCGAAGTAGGGCTGGTCCAGTAACCCACCAGCGCGGATTGGCCGCCCAGGCCACCTGGGGGCGCGCCGCTTGCGGTGCCGGCTTCCCACCCGATGCTGTCGTAGTTGAACTGGATGTCGAAGTCGCCTGTGCCGATGTCGGAACGGTCCGTCAGGATCAGCTGAAAGTCGTTGTAGATGGGCTGCTTATAGAACACACCAACGTGGATATAGTTGACTCCGAAAACGTTGAATCCGCCCAGAGTCGCACTGCCGTAGGTCACAGGAAGGGACCCTGTGGCGCGGGTGTCCACGTCGGCGAAAAACGGAGCGATGATCGGACCGAAGGTCCCACTATTGATGGCCGAGGGCGTGTAGGTACCCATAGGATTGTTGAAGGTGATGTTGCCGTTGTTGTTGACGTAAGTCTGGGTGTAATTCGTGCTATTGATATTCCCGGTGAAGCCCAGATTGACCAGACCGGTGGAGTCATCATCGTTGGCGGGCAGCGTATTAGTGAACAAGGAGGCATCGTGAATTGCAGCGGCATGGGCGGCGGGGGCGATCAGCGCGAATGCAACGGCGCTGGCTATAAGGGTGCGGGTAATCAGCGCTTGTTTTTGAGTCGACTTCATTTGGCAATCCTCCAGAAAAAGTAAGAAGCTACAAAAAAATATCTATAGGGCAGATAAGGCCTACATGGAATAAAGCATGATTCGTACCAGAATTATTTTTTAGATTTAATTTATTTTAAAATCAATTAGTTATGATTATTGGCTTGTCATTTATATTGTAGTTGCAATTAGCTGGTGTAAAAAAAATCGACAAATTGAGTGACTGTCTGGCATGGTTAAATGCAATCGCCCATGTCCGCCGGATGCCCTTACAATGTTCAATCAGCAGATATTTTGGGGAGTAGGTATCAATGGCGCATTATCTTGTCACAGGCGGCATGGGGTACATCGGCAGCCACACCTGTGTTGAGTTGTTGAATTCAGGGCATCAAGTCACGATTGTGGATAATCTTTCCAACAGCAAGCGTATTGTGCTGGAGCGGATTGCTGAAATTGCCGGGTGCCGCCCGCAGTTCATTCAAGCCGACATCCGTGATCGAGCGGCGCTGGCGACTGCATTTCAAGCCATGTCTGGCGGCTGTGATGGGGTGATTCATTTCGCTGGCTTGAAGGCCGTGGGCGAGTCAGTGAGCCAACCACTACGCTACTACAGCAACAATGTCGAAGGCAGCATTGCATCAATAAATGGGGTCAGACACGAGATAAATGGGGTCAGACACGAT
>DMQT01000304.1:2635-3343 GCA_003455595.1 Betaproteobacteria bacterium | reverse complement strand
TGTCCTGCAGCGGCGGCGGGCGCACGCGCAGGGCGAGATCGATGGCTTCGGCGATGGGATCCACGCGCCGGTTGGTGGCGTCCAGGTGCACGGTCACGCGCGGGTAGCGCACCATGAAATCGGCCAGCATGTCGCCGACATTGGCCTGCAGCAGCGCCACCGGGCAGCTCAGGCGCACGCTGCCACGCGGCTCGGCGCGGGTGACTTCAATGGCATCCTGGGCGGCTTCGGCCTCTTCCAGCATCGCCTTGCAGTGCTCGTAATAGGTCTGGCCGATATCGGTAACGGCAAAGCGCCGGGTGGAGCGCTGGATCAGCCGCACGCCGAGGCGGGTTTCCAGTTGCGCGATGCGGCGGCTCAATTTGGATTTAGGCACGCCGAGCGCACGCCCGGCTGCGGCAAAGCCGCCGTGATTAACCACTTGCAGGTAGTAGTACAGCTCGTTCAGGTCGTACATTATTGTTCCATTTATAGGACGCTGATACTCAATATAGCAAGCTACCGGTGTGATTGTCTTGCTTCTATACTGCACCTCACGCAGTTCAACACAGCAAGGAGATCAGCATGAAAAATATCCTCGGCGTTCACAGCACCCCGAAATCGCATTGGGTGGGCGATGGCTTCCCGGTGCGCTCGCTGTTTACCTATCAAAGCCACGGCAAGCAGGCCAGCCCGTTCCTGCTGCTGGATTACGCCGGCCCCGCCGAA
>DMQT01000304.1:0-2408 GCA_003455595.1 Betaproteobacteria bacterium | reverse complement strand
TGCAGCTGTGGGTGAACCTGCCCGCCAAAGACAAATCCACCGCACCGGGTTATCAGGCCATTGTCGATACCAGCATCCCCGCGGTGAATTTGCCGGACGAGGCCGGTACGCTGCGCGTCATCGCCGGGGATTACGCCGGACACACCGGGCCGGCGCACACGTTTACGCCCATACAGGTATGGGACATGCGGCTCAAGCAAGGGAAATCGGCGGAACTGTCGCTGCCGGAAGGCTGGAATACGCTCCTCATCGTGTTGCACGGCACGGTCATGGTCAACGGCAGCACCTTGGCGCGCGAGGCACAACTGGTGGTATTCGACCGCCCCGGCACCACGCTGCGGATCGAAGCCAACAACGATGCCACCCTGCTGCTGCTCAGCGGCGAGCCGATCGACGAGCCTATCGTCGGCTACGGCCCGTTCGTGATGAACAGCGAACAGGAAATCACGCAAGCCATCAGCGACTTCAACAGCGGTCATTTTGGCCAGATACCGCGTTAAGGGTAGTCTCAGCCGTGGCGCATCGCGCATGCGTCAGGCACAATGACAGGGCACTCGGCGCGCGTCACATCAATCAATCAACCACGAAGGAACTGACATGGTTTTTACGCCGGACCTGGTAGCAGAACTGGAAATCCTCGCGCTATACGATTTATCCACACTTGAAGAAGGCATCAAAGTACACGCCAGCACCGCGCTACCCAGCGCCGTCGCCGCTGCACAACGCTTGCATGGAAAAGGCCTGGTCACGCTGAAAGACGGCGGCTACCTGACCAGCCTGGGGCTGGGCGCGGCGCAACATGCGCAGGCGCTGATGACGGTATTGACCAGTAAACCGGTCTGACTGTTTGTGTGATTTGGTGAGCTATTGAGCTGTAAAGCCCAACAGCTGAGGCAAATAAGCAGAATCGTTGGGCTTACCAGCCCAATTTACCCCCCGCCAGCTCATCCAGTATCGGGCAATCCGGCCGCGCGTCGCCATGGCAACATTGCGCGAGGCGTTCCAGCGTGGCTTTCATTGCCTGCATTTCACGAATTTTGTCATCCAGCTCGGCAATGTGTTCCAGCGCCAGCGCCTTGACCTGGCTGCTGGAACGCGCCTGATCCTGCCACAGTCCGAGCAAGGCGCCGATCTGTTTGATGGAAAAGCCCAGATTGCGCGCCTGTTTGATGAATCGCAGCGTATGCACTTCGGCATCGGAATAGGTGCGGTAACCCGCTTCGGTGCGCGCCGTTTTGCCGATCAGGCCGATTTCTTCGTAATGCCGGATCATTTTGGCCGACACGCCCGAGGCTTGCGCGGCACGCCCGATATTGCATACGGGCGTCGTCATTTCACGCTCCCGGCTTGCGGTCGCCAGCGCCGCAGCAGCAAAGCGTTGGACACGACGCTGACGCTGCTGAATGCCATCGCCGCCCCGGCAATCACCGGGTTCAGCAGGCCGAATGCCGCCAGCGGAATACCAACCAGGTTATAGATAAACGCCCAGAATAAATTCTGGCGGATTTTACGATATGTCCTGCGTGAAATATCGAGCGTATCCGCTACAAGCCGGGGGTCACCGCGCATCAATGTGACGCCGGCGGTATGCATGGCCACATCGGTGCCGGAGGCCATGGCGATACCCACATCCGCAGCAGCCAGCGCCGGCGCATCGTTGATGCCGTCGCCCGCCATCGCGACGATGCGACCTTCGGCTTGCAATTGTTTGACGATCTCGGCCTTCTGTTCCGGCAGCACTTCGGCTACCACGCGTTTTATGCCCAATTTATTCGCCACCACTTCGGCAGTGGCACGGCTATCGCCGGTGAGCATGACCAGCTCCAGGCCGGCAGCCTGCAGGGCGCGTACCGCTTCCAGCGTGGATTCCTTGATCGGATCGGCCACGCCGATCAGCCCTGCAGCCTGGCCATCGATGGCCATGAACATCACGGTTTGCCCCTCAGCGCGCAGCGCATGGACACGTTCAATCAGATCGCCCATCTGTATCTTGAGTTCGACAAAATATTTCTGGTTGCCGATAGCCACTTTGCGGCCCGCGACCAGGCCGCTGATGCCCTTGCCGCTGGCCGATTGAAATTCCTTCACTTCGGCCAAGGTCAGGTTGCGTGCTTCGGCACCCTTGACGATGGCATCAGCCAGCGGATGTTCGCTGGCACGTTCCAGACTGGCTGCCATTTGCAGAATTTCGTTGTCATTAAATCTTGGCAGCGCCATGACCGTGGCCAGTTTCGGTTTGCCCTCGGTCAGCGTGCCGGTCTTGTCGGTCACCAGCGTGTTAACCTTTTCCATGATTTCCAGCGCCTCGGCATTCTTTATCAGCACGCCCGCGGTCGCGCCGCGCCCGGTGCCCACCATGATCGAGATCGGCGTTGCCAGTCCCAATGCACAGGGGCAGGCGATGATCA
>DMQT01000114.1:3759-4688 GCA_003455595.1 Betaproteobacteria bacterium | reverse complement strand
GTGGTTTTGCCGCTCCCGAGGAAGCCAGTGAGCAGAGAAACAGGGATGAGTGGGGTGTCCATAGGCGTCTTGAGGTAGGGGAAAATGGCTCAGTCGATCAAGCGGGATTGCAGCCTGCGCAGAGACCTTTGATGGACAGCTCTATCTGTTGCGCATGGAAGTCCGGCGGCAGCTGCAATGCCAGCGCAGGCGTGAGTGCCTCAATGCAGAATATCTGACCACAACGGGTGCAATTAAAGTGTGCGTGGTGCGCCGGTGCACCGCCCGGGCTGGCATTAAAGCGCCAGGTACGGTCTTCGCCCGCGACTCGGTGCGCCAGCGCTTGCTCGACCAGCCAGTCGAGCGTGCGGTACAAGGTAACCCGATCGAGCGCAACGGCAGGAGCCAGTCGTTCGGCGACCTCCAGGTGCGTCAGTGCGCGCTCGGCATCGAGCAGGGTGGTGAGTACGCGGGTGCGGGCGGGGGTAACGCGTCCGTGCGCATGGCGAATCAGCTGGTCGGCATTCATCGGTACATTAGCGCATACCCAAGCCTATTTCGCAACCGTGTTGCGTATCGACGAGGTGCCGTGGATGCTGTAACCGGTGATGCTCAGGCCGAGCCAGTGTGGCATCTCAGCGAATTTTCAGGCCGGGCGGAATGCGAGCGGTACCAGCCCTGCCGGCATGGAAAATGTGACGGCAATGCGTTTCAAACGACGGGTCCGGCGGTTTAGCGCGGCGTCAGCAGGTGGCCTACAGTGCCTGAGCGAACCTTGGGTAATTATCAGACTGTTAGGGTTTGGGGTCAGGCTTGCGCTTGGCGCGGGGATGCGCGGCATCATAGGCCAGCGCCAGGTGCTGAAAATCCAGGCGGGTGTAAATTTGTGTGGTGCTGATGCTGGCGTGGCCGAGCATTTCCTGCACTGCGCGCAAGTCGCCGGAGGATTG
>DMQT01000114.1:0-3583 GCA_003455595.1 Betaproteobacteria bacterium | reverse complement strand
CTGCCGACCGGCACCAGACGAGTTTTGTTGCCTTTGCCGGTGACGCGGACTTCGCCCGCAGCCAGGTCGAGCTGGGCAAGCTGTAATTCAGCCAGCTCTGACAGGCGTAAACCCGACGAATAAAACAACTCGAACATGGCGCGATCACGCTGCTGCAACGGTGTATTGGCGGTTGCTTGCAGCAATTGCGCCGTCTGGTCAGGCGACAGCGCTTTGGGCAGGGCGCGGGGTGATTTGGGTGCGCGCAAGCCTTCGCAAGGGTTGTGGGTGTAGCCGTGGCGCTGGTTCAGGTAATGATAAAAGCCGCGCCAGGCCGACAGGGTACGCGCCAGGCTCTTGCCCGCCAGCCCTTGCGCATGCAGGCTGGCAAGCATTCGGCGCACATCCTGGGTGGGCAGGCTGGACAGTGTGGCGCTACCGAGTTTGTCGAGCAGCAAGCGTATGTCGCGGCCATACGCCGCAACGGTGTGGTGTGACAAACCCCGCTCGGCACCCAGATGGGTGAGGTAGGCCGTGAGCAGGGCGGCGGCCGGCATGGCTACACGCGCAGCAAGGTGGCAGCGAGCAATTCGCCCAGGCGCTGCAAGTAGAGCGTACCCATCTGCGGATAAAAGCGCTGCGGGTCTTCCGAGGCGAGTACCAGTACGCCGATGGCCTGATCGCCCCGCAGCGGAATGCACACATAGGAGCGCAAGTGGCCGGGGGTGCTAAACCAGTCGTTCATTTCCTCCATCGCCAGCGTGCCGCACAACGGCGCGGTGTGGTCTGTTGCCCAATTTTTAACCGCTTCGGATACGGCTGCATATTCGATACCTTCGCCCTCCCGCTGCCATACGCGCAGGGCGACATGGGGGATGCCAAAGTCTTCGTGCAGATTCAGCGTGAGGGCTTGCAACAGCGTGGCGGAATCGCGTACGGACATCAACACGAGAGTCAGGCGGTGCATTTTTTCGGAGATGGCGTCGTTCTCTTCACCGAACTTGATCAGCTCCGCCAGCTTGAATTCGAGCAGATTGTGCTTTTCACGCAGATTGAGGATCTGGCGCTCGGCAATCGATACCGTGCGGTCGTCAAATGGATGGGTAAGGCGCAGGTCGGTCAGCAGGTGGGGATGCTGATCAAAAAACTCGGGATGGCCTGCCAGGTAGCGCGCGATATCTTCTGTTTGCATTGTTATCCTATCTCTATTTCACCATCAAATACGGTAACTGCCGGGCCGGTCATCAATACGGCGTGACCGGCGCCAGCCCAATGTATGCTGAGTTCGCCGCCAAGTGTCGTGACGACCACGGTGTGATCCAGCAAACCGCGCGCGATGCCGGCGACGACGGCGGCGCAGGCACCGGTGCCGCATGACAGCGTTTCACCTGCGCCGCGCTCATATACCCGCAGCGTAATGTGGCGGCGATCATCAATCTGCATGAAACCCGCATTAACCCGCTTGGGAAATTGCGGGTGGTGTTCGATTTGTGGACCCTGTCGGGCGATTAGTACTGAATCGAGCATCGGCACGATTTGTACTGCGTGCGGATTACCCATCGAGACTGCGCTGATATCGACTGTTTCGGCGTCAAGCTGCAGGGTGTATGTGAGTGCTTGCTTGTCCGCAATGAAGGGTATATCAGCAGGCACGAAACGGGGGGCGCCCATATTCACAGTCACGCGGCCATCGGTTTCGAGCCGTGGCAGGATGATGCCGGAGGCCGTTTCGACACGGATTTCGGCTTTTCGCGTGAGGCCGTGGTCGTGCACAAATCGCACAAAGCAGCGTGCGCCATTGCCGCATTGTTCGACCTCGCCACCGTCTGCGTTGAAGATGCGGTAGCGGAAATCGGCGGCGGTGCTGCCAGGCGTTTCTACCAGGAGCAACTGGTCGCAACCAATGCCGAAATGCCGATCGGCCAGATGCCGTACCTGTTCGGGTGTCAACGCGACGGGCTGGTTAATGGCGTCGATCACGACGAAATCGTTACCGGCGCCGTGCATTTTGCTAAAACGCAGTTTCATGGGGTGGTGTCCGTAAACAGGCTGACGTAATCACGGTAGATGCAACGGTCCATCACCACCTGTATGCCTGCCTCGCGTGCGCGCTGGGCGGCGACTTCATGCACGATGCCGCTTTGTATCCATATTCTGGGCAAGTTGAGCTGAATGCATTGCTCGACAATCTCGGGCAGATGCGCAGCAGCACGAAATACATTCACCAGATCGACCCGGAAGGGCACCTCGGCGAGACTGGCATAGGCGGTTTCACCCAACACGCCGGCCACGCCGGGACGCACCGGGACGATATGAAAACCGAAACCCTGCATGTGGCGCGAAACGACGTGGCTGGGACGGCTGGGATGAGGCGACAGGCCGAGCACGGCGATGCTGCGTACTTGCTGCAGCAATACCTTGAGCGCGGGGAGGTCGGGGTTATCCAATTACACGTCGAGATTGCGCACGCCGAGCGCATTGGTTTCGATAAACGCGCGGCGTGGTTCGACCTGGTCGCCCATCAATGTGATGAAAATTTCATCGGCGGTTAGCGCGTCTTCGATCTGCACCCGCATCAGGCGGCGCACGCTTGGATCCATGGTGGTTTCCCACAACTGGCTTGGGTTCATTTCCCCCAGACCCTTGTAGCGCTGGATGGCGAGCCCGCGCCGCACCTCATTGAGCAGCCATTCAAGCGCCTGCTTGAAACTGTCTACCGGCTGCGATTTTTCACCGCGCACCGCGCGTGCACCCGCGCCGAGCAAGCCCTGCAACACCAGGCTGGTGTCACGAATCTGCGCGTAATCACCGCTGTCGATGAAATCTGCGTCGAGTCGGGTTGCCTGAATATTACCGTGGTAGCGACGCAGGATCTTGAGCGTGTGCTGCTCGGTTTCAGCGTCGTATTCGGGATTGATTTCGACTGCTGCATCTTGCACTGCGGCGTGCAAGGCATGTGCCGCACGCTGTGCGTCGTCAGCAGTTTTCAGGCTGATCGGCGCAATATCCATCAGCGCGTGCATCACCGCACCATCAATCAGGCGGCTCATGCGCTCGATTACGGCTTCGGCCAGCAAATACGCCTTGGCGATGTTTTCCAGCGCCACGCCTTCGATAACATTGCCTCCCTGTGCCGTATCCAGCTTGGCGTCATTTATCGCCTGTGATAGCAAGAACGCCTTCAGCTCATGTTCGTCCTTGAGGTAGCGTTCGGTTTTGCCGTGCTTGACCTTGTACAGAGGGGGCTGGGCAATGTAAATGTGGCCGCGCTCGACCAGCTCCGGCATCTGGCGGTAGAAAAACGTCAGCAACAGGGTACGAATATGCGAGCCGTCTACATCCGCGTCGGTCATGATGATAATGCGGTGGTAGCGCAATTTGTCGGCGTTGTATTCATCCTTGCCAATACCGGTACCGAGCGCGGTAATCAGTGTCACGATCTCCTGGCTGGAGATAAGCTTGTCGAAACGCGCTTTTTCCACGTTCAGAATCTTGCCTTTGAGTGGCAAAATAGCCTGAAACTTGCGGTCGCGACCTTGTTTGGCAGAGCCGCCTGCGGAATCGCCCTCGACCAGGTAAATTTCAGACTGAGCTGGGTCTTTTT
>DMQT01000024.1 GCA_003455595.1 Betaproteobacteria bacterium | reverse complement strand
ATTTGTGTAAGCAGGGTCTGCGTATAGCGCAGCAAAACGTGCTGCAAGTGGCCGCAATGATCAAATTCCGCTTTCAGATGCGCTGCCTTCAAGCGATAGGCTTCGCCTGAATGCTGCACCACCGCCTGGGTCAGTGCGCCTTGGTCACTCAGAAAAATCGACACGCCCAGTACCCCTTCATTGCCCACCACGGCGACTTCTGTCGAGGTACCGTCTTCCATGTTGCACAATAAAACCGCCAGTGCGGTGGTCGTGAAATAGCCGTATTTCAGATCAGTTTCAAACTCATATAACACGTCTCCGCGCGTCAAACTGACGCGCTCAAGCTGCGGCGCAATGCGCGCAAATTCTTCATCCGGCATGGCTGCCAGCAAATAATTCTGTTTTGCGTCGTGCATTTCTGGCATGGCCCCCCCCGATTTAATCAAACAATGCATGGCATTTCTTAAATGTGCGACAGCGTACAGACCCCAATTTATTACGAGACTAATCTGACGACTCGATCATAGGAGATTTCATGAAAACATTCCATAAATTGCTAGCCGTCACGGGCGTCAGTGTGGCCCTGTTGGGCGGCTGCGCCAGTTCGGCGCCTTATTCGGGATCGCGTGCCGACAATTCCTATCCTGACAATCGCACCAGCGACGCGTCGCGCTACACCCAGTACGGCGTAGTCGATTCCATCAGCACTGTACAAACCGAGGGCAATGGTTCGGGCAGCCAGCTTGGCATCGGCACGGTAATAGGTGGCGTAGTCGGCGGCGTGCTCGGCAACCAGGTTGGCGGCGGAACCGGTCGGACCGTTGCCACCGCAGCGGGCGTAGTGGGCGGCGCGGTGGTCGGCCACCAGATTGAAAAAAACCGTAACAACAATACGGCTGCGGCCTATCAAATCCGCGTACGGCTGGATAACGGTCGCTACGAAAGCTACACCCAAGACGCCATCGGCGATATGCGTAATGGTGACCGGGTGCGTGTCGACAATGGCCGCGTAAGCCGTTACTGAAAATTGTTTTGATTTGTCCCTGCCACGATCAAGGCAGAGACAGTCATCCCCGGCAGGCAATTCCGCCTGTCTCATTACCGTGAAGGAGCAAACATGAACTGGGACATTATCGAAGGTAACTGGAAGCAATTCAAAGGTAACGTCAAACAGCAGTGGGGCAAACTCACTGACGACAACCTCGATCAGATCGCCGGCAAGCGCGACCAGCTGGCGGGCAAGATTCAGGAAACCTACGGTGTAGGCAAGGATGAAGCCGAAAAGCAGATCAAGGAATTTGAAGATCGCAACAAAGACTTCAAACTGCCTTGAACGTTTAAGCTGCGCCGTGCACCGCCTGATGCATGGCACTCAATAACCAAGGAGCATGCCATGGGATTTGACCAACAAGAACCCACCGTTTTTTGCGTAAAACAAGGCCAGTCCGGCCTATGGGATGTGAACGAAGAAGGCTTTGACAAGCCGCTCGCGTCATTCGATAGCGCGGACGACGCCAAACAATACGCCGACGACCTGGCCAAAAATAAACCCGGCGCCAGCGTTAAATTTACTGATTGACCCTCTCCAATATCACAAGGAAACCAGCATGAAAAAAAATCATCTTACTGCACTTACCGCCGCAATTTTGCTGGCATTCAGCGTCGGCGCCATGGCGCAAACCATGTCCAAAAGCGAGTACAAGGCAGATAAAAACCGTATCAACGCCGAGTACAAAGCCGCCAAACAAAAATGCGGTTCGCTGTCGGGCAATGCCAATGACATTTGCGAAGCCGAAGCCAAAGGCAACGACAACATCGCCAAAGCCGAGCTGGAAGCACAATATGAGCCGAGTGAAAAAGCCCGCTACAAAGCCTGGATGGCCAAGGCAGACGCGAATTACAAGGTCGCCAAGGAACGCTGTGACGACAAGTCCGGTAACGTCAAAGACGTGTGCATGAAAGAAGCCAAGGCCGCCTTTGTGCATGCCAAGGCGGATGCAAAAGTCCAGATGAAATCCGTGCAGGCCGACGATAAAGCGCGCGACGCTTCAGCTAAAGCCAATATGGATGCCAAGGGCAAAGTGTCCGACGTGCGCCAGGACGCGACCAAGGACAAACGCGCCGCTGATTTTGCCGTCGCCAAGGAAAAATGCGAGACCTATTCCGGCGACGCCAAGACTCGCTGTGTTAACCAGGCAAAAGTCCAGTTCGGGATGTAATTTGGCTAAATGAAGCCGCTACCATCGCCACGGTTCTTCTGCGCCACCCTAATGTTCTATAGTGGCAAAAGGCGTAACGAATCATTGGCTTTGGAAGCGGATACCTAAAATATATTTACGNNGGGTTCCTGTCATGCTTTATACGATTGCGGTTATTTTGCTCATACTCTGGTTACTGGGCATGGTCACGTCTTACACTCTAGGCGGTTTCATCCATATTTTGCTGGTAATTGCGATTATCGTCGTCCTGCTACGCGTGATTGGTGCCTAAGCGGGTGATTAAATGAAATTGACCCACACACAAGCCATCCAAACCGCACTGTGTTTGCTGGCCTTGGCGCAGGCAGGTTTAAGCCATGCCGACGCCCAGGCCGGTGCAGTGATCGCCAAAAATGGCACCGCTGGTATCGCCGCCTGCATGCAGTGCCACGGTGGCAACGATGTGGGCAACGCCGCTGCGGGCTTTCCGCGTCTGGCCGGGCAAAACGTCGACTATCTGGCCAAGCAGCTGGCGGATTTCAAGGCGAAATTGCGCACCAGCCCGCTGATGGGGCCGATTGCAAGTGCGCTAAGTCCGACACAGATGAAAGACGTCGCAGACTATTACGCCAGCTTGCCGGGCTGGAAACCCGCACCGGGCACGCCGCCCGGTAGCGCCCTGAGCGTGCGTGGCGCACAGCTGGCGCAGCACGGCAATTGGGACAAGGGCATGCCCGCCTGTTTTGCCTGCCATGGTGTGAATGGCGCAGGCATTGCGCCGCACTTCCCCGCCATCGCCGGACAGGGTGCCGTCTATATCGCCAACCAACTCAAAAACTGGCAGACCGGTGCACGCCTTACCGACCCGCAAGGCTTGATGAAAGCAGTGGCTGACAAATTGAGTGCGGACGACATCAGCGCGGTCAGCGCCTACCTTGAACGTCCGACAAACCCTGCCGCAGGAGCCACGCCATGATGCGATGGGTAAATCGACTGACACAGAACGGCAAATTTCACCCGATGTGGATTGTGTTGGCGGTCGTTAGCGTGCTGATTGTTGCCAGCGTCGTGCTGATACCCTCACTGCATGAGGGTAACAAAGAGGCCGCGTACGACCCACCGGTGCACACCACCCCGCCTCACCCTGCCGCAGCCAACCTGCCCGAGCCGGACGCGGGTCAAGCTGACGCCGCGCCCATCGCACCCGCAACACAGCCCGCATCATTCACGCCGCCCGCAGAAAGTGCCATGCCGAGCGGCGAACTGGGCGACACGATCAAGCTCGGCAGAAATATTTTTGTGAATACCCAAGTGTATGCAAAAGGCCTGGTTGGCAGCGGTCTCAACTGTGTCAACTGCCATCTGGACGCGGGCCGCAAAGCTGATTCAGCACCCTTGTGGGCGGCGTATGTGATGTTCCCCGCGTACCGCGACAAAAATCACAAGGTCAACAGCTTTGAAGATCGGCTGGCGGGCTGCTTCCGCTTCAGCATGAACGGCACTGCGCCGGAATACAACAGCAAGGAAATGATCGCCCTTACCAGCTACAGCTACTGGCTGGCAAAAGGCGCGCCCACCGGCGTCGAGCTGGCCGGACGCGGTTATCCCAAACTGGCTAAACCGCCGCTCGCCGCCGACGTACAGCGCGGCGCCAGCGTGTATCAGGCGAACTGCGCCCTGTGTCACGGTCCGAATGGCCTGGGTACGCAAGTCAACGGCAGCTATGCGTTTCCGCCACTGTGGGGCAAGGACTCCTACAACGCCGGTGCCGGCATGCACTCGGCTAAAAATGCCGCTGCCTTCATCAGGGTCAACATGCCGCTCGGCAAGGGCAACTCGCTGTCAGTGCAGCAGGCGTGGGATGTGGCGGCGTTTGTAAATAGCCACGAGCGCCCGGTGGATCCCAGAGCCAAGCAGTAATGCCCGTCATTCCTCGTTGCCCCCCGCGCTTTTATACAGCGCCAGCGTGACCGCGCGCGCCGCTGCATGATCGACCAGCGGTGCCGGGTAATCCTTGCCTATCGTCACACCGTAGGCGTGCTGGAATTCGCTGGGTAGCTGCCACGGCGCATGAACATATTTGGCCGGTACGGCAGCCAGTTCGGGCAGGTACCGCTTGATGAATTTGCCTTCGGCGTCGAACTTTTCCGACTGGGTGACAGGGTTGAAAATACGGAACCACGGTTGCGC
>DMQT01000120.1:1600-4423 GCA_003455595.1 Betaproteobacteria bacterium | reverse complement strand
GCCGAGGTGATGGCCGCCGCCCGCCTGGCCGCGGCGCACGAATTCATCGAAAAATTGCCTGAGGGCTATCGCACGTTTTTGGGCGAACGCGGCGTGCGCCTGTCGGGTGGGCAGCGCCAGCGCATTGCCATCGCGCGCGCGCTGCTCAAAAATCCGCCGCTGCTGTTGCTGGATGAAGCTACCAGTGCGCTCGATGCCGAATCCGAGCGCCTGGTGCAGGGGGCGCTCGAAGCTGCCATGGTCGGGCGCACCACGCTGGTGATCGCACATCGGCTGGCGACGGTGCAGCGCGCCGACCGCATCGTGGTGCTGGACAATGGCCGCATCGTTGAGACCGGCAGCCACGCTGAGCTGGTGGCACTGGGCGGCGTGTACGCCAATCTGGCGGCATTGCAGTTCAACGTGGCGGGCTGAAAACGCGTTGCTGACCAAGGGACGGACGTGGTAGAATCGCCGCCTTGGTGTACAGCGTGTGCATCAAAATTCGCACAGCCGTCAATAGCTTAGGGTGCCCCGGATGGGGTGTTGGGCGACGGCTGGAGGCTTAACCCTAAAGGAAATCATTATGTCAGTAACCATGCGTCAAATGCTCGAGGCCGGTGTTCACTTCGGCCACCAAACCCGTTTCTGGAACCCGAAGATGGCACCGTATATCTTCGGTCACCGCAACAAGATCCACATCGTCAACCTGGAAAAAAGCCTGCCGATGTTCGAGGATGCGCTGAAATTCGTGCGCAAACTGTCCTCCAACAAAGGTACCGTGCTGTTTGTCGGCACCAAGCGTTCCGCGCGTGAAATCGTGCAGGAAGAAGCTGTGCGCGCCGGCATGCCTTACGTTGACCACCGCTGGCTCGGTGGCATGCTGACCAACTTCAAGACCGTCAAGCAGTCGGTCAAGCGCCTGAAAGACCTGGAAGTCATGCTCGGCGAAGCGGATTCCAAGTTGACCAAAAAAGAAGCGCTGGTATTGCAGCGCGAATGCGACAAGCTGATGCGCAGTCTGGGCGGCATCAAGGAGATGGCCGCGCTACCGGATGCCATTCTGGTGATCGATGTGGGTTACCAAAAGGGCGCCGTGACTGAAGCCAACAAGCTGGGTATTCCGGTGATTGGCGTGGTTGATACCAACAACAGCCCGGCTGGCGTGGATTACATCATCCCCGGTAACGACGACTCCAACCGCGCCATTCGTCTGTATGCGCGTGGCATGGCCGATGCGGTACTGGAAGGCCGTAGCAATGCGATCCACGAAATTCTCGGCGAAGGGGAAGAATTCGTCGAAGTGGAAGCCCCTGGTGCAGCGGCAGCAGAATAAACAGGTCTACTTCAAAGAAAAGGGGCGAACGCCCCTTTTTTTGTAATGTATTTTTGAATTGCGAATTTTAAGGAGTGAAACATGGCTGAAATTACTGCAGGTATGGTGAAGGAACTGCGCGAGCGTACCGGTCTGGGCATGATGGAGTGCAAAAAAGCACTCATCGAATCGGCGGGCGACTTGGGCGCGGCAGAAGACCTGATGCGCATCAAGAGCGGTGCCAAGGCCAGCAAAGCGGCAGGGCGTGTGGCTGCTGAAGGCGTGATTGGTTCGTTCATCAGTGCTGACGGCAAAAAAGGTGCGCTGGTTGAAATTAACTGCGAAACCGACTTCGTGGCCAAAAACGAGGATTTTCTCGGCTTTGCCCAGGCTGTGGCACAACTGGCTGCCACGCACGGTACCGATGACGTTGCTGCTGTTGCGGCCATGAGCCTGCCTGCAGGCGGCACAGTGGAAGCGCTGCGCCAGGCCTTGATCATGAAGCTGGGTGAAAACCTCAGCATTCGTCGCATAGCGTTGTTCAGCACCGCAGGCCGTCTGGCCGCGTATCTGCACGGCTCAAAGATCGGCGTGATGGTCGATCTGGACGGCGAAGAAGCGCTCGGCAAGGATATCGCCATGCACATTGCTGCGAGCAAGCCGGTGTGCGTATCGAAAGACCAGGTGTCGGCTGATCTGCTCGACAAAGAGCGCGAAATTTATACCGCCCAGGCCGCTGATTCGGGCAAGCCTGCCGATATCGTCGCCAAGATGGTGGAAGGGCGTGTTGCCAAGTTCCTCGCCGAGGTGACCTTGCTGGGTCAGCCGTTCGTGAAGAACCCGGATGTCACGGTGGAAAAATTGCTGGCTGAGAAAAAAGCCAAAGTGAATGGCTTCACGATGTACCTGGTTGGTGAAGGCATCGAGAAGAAAGTGGTGGATTACGCTGCCGAAGTCGCTGCGGCTGCCAAGGTCTAATGTCATGAGCGCGCCGGTATACAAGCGCATTCTGCTGAAGCTGTCGGGTGAAGCCCTGATGGGCGACGACAGCTACGGCATCAACCGCGACACCATCGCCCGCATCATCGGCGAGGTAAAAGCGGTGGTCGATATGGGCGTGCAGGTCGCCGTGGTGATCGGCGGCGGCAACATCTTTCGTGGCGTGGCGCCGGGTGCCGCTGGGATGGACCGCGCCACCGCCGATTACATGGGCATGCTCGCCACGGTGATGAATGCGCTGGCGTTGCAAGACGCGTTCCGTCGCGTCGGCGTGCCGAGCCGGGTGCAATCGGCGCTGAATATCGAACAGGTGGCAGAACCGTATATACGTGGCAAGGCGCTGCGTTATCTGGAAGAAGGCACGGTGGTGATTTTTGGTGCCGGTACCGGCAATCCGTTTTTCACCACGGATACGGCGGCGGCGCTGCGCGGCATGGAGATGAACGCGGACATTGTGGTCAAAGCCACCAAGGTCGACGGCGTATACACCGACGATCCGAATAAAAACCCGAACGCCACGCGCTATCACC
>DMQT01000120.1:0-1446 GCA_003455595.1 Betaproteobacteria bacterium | reverse complement strand
TTTGTCGCGGGTGAAGATGAAGGCACGCTGGTATTGAAAGGATAAAGCATGATTGCTGATGTCAAAAAAGCCACCGAACAGAAAATGGTGAAAAGCCTGGAATCGCTCAAGGCGGATCTGGGCAAAGTCCGCACCGGGCGCGCGCATACCGGCATACTTGATCATGTGATGGTGGAGTATTACGGCAGCCCGACTGCGATCAATCAGTTGGCGAGCATGACGCTGATGGATGCGCGCACCATCTCGGTCCAGCCGTTCGAGGCCAAAATGGTCGGACCCATTGAGAAAGCCATTCGTGACGCCGATCTCGGGCTGAACCCATCGAGCCAGGGTAGCCTGATTCGCGTGCCGATGCCGGCATTGACCGAAGAACGCCGCCGCGACCTGATCAAGCTGGTTAAAACCGAGGGTGAGGGTGCCAAAGTGGCGATGCGCAACGTGCGCCGCGACGCCAACGGCCAACTCAAGGATTTGCTCAAGGACAAGGCCATCAGCGAAGACGACGAGCGCCGCGCGCAGGACGAAATCCAGAAGCTGACGGATAAATTCATTGCAGAAATCGATAAGGCCCTCGTCGCCAAAGAAGCCGACCTGATGGCGGTTTAGGCGCATCGTGGCGTTCTTTTCGAGTTCCACCACAGCGATACCCGAGGCACCGCAAGTGCCGCGCCACATTGCCATCATCATGGACGGCAATGGACGCTGGGCGAAAAAACGCTTTTTGCCGCGCATTGCGGGGCACAAACGCGGCGTGGAAACCGTGCGCGAAGTCATTAAGGCGTGCGCCGAACAGGGCGTCCACTACCTCACCCTGTTTGCTTTCAGCTCGGAAAACTGGCGTCGTCCGGAAGAAGAAGTGTCGATGCTGATGGATCTGTTTGCGCTGGCGCTGGAGCGCGAGGTCGTCAAACTGCACAAAAACGACGTGCGCCTTCGCGTGGTAGGTGACCTGGCGCGCTTCGGTCCCAAGCTGGTCAAACTGATCCACGAATCCGAACACCTCACCCGCGGCAACGCCAGCCTGACCCTGACCATCGCCGCCAATTACGGTGGGCGCTGGGACATCATGCAGGCGATGAACAAGCTGGTAGCGCAGACCGGTCAACCTGCCGAACAGGGCTATTCTGAAGCCGACCTGGCGCCGCACCTGGCGATGCATTACGCGCCCGAGCCCGACTTGTTCATCCGCACCGGCGGCGAGCAGCGCATCAGCAATTTCCTGTTGTGGCAGCTGGCGTATTCTGAATTGTATTTCACCCCGACCTTGTGGCCAGACTTTGACACCGCTGCACTGAATCAGGCGATCGCTTCCTACAGTAACCGTGAGCGTCGTTTTGGTCGCACCAGCGAACAGTTAGGGGTTCGTTAATGCGTAATTTGAACAAACGTTGTCGTGTATTCGGGATGGATGCCAGGCGCGAAATGCAGCGAATGGTTGTTCCATTC
>DMQT01000009.1 GCA_003455595.1 Betaproteobacteria bacterium | reverse complement strand
TGACCAACGTAGGCGTCACGGTTGCCGACGGAATACGGCTTAACGCTTACCCTTTACATACTATCTGCGCTTACCCGGACACTTCCGTTCGGTATCGCACATACCGTGGCCGGATAAGTCTGGTCAAGTACCCGGCACTATGGAAACTTTTACTTGCATTGCTTGCTTGAGATGGAAGGTAGACGCCGGTTGGTAACGGACAGCCACTCAAGATGAAGAATAGACTACTTCCCCATACGAATAGAAGCTGGAAACTGCAAGGGAAGTTCGTGTGATAATCGCGCCATGATTCCTTCCTCCCCTAAACGCACCTGGATATTTCTGCTGGCCAGTACCCTGGCTTTTTATGGGCCAAGCTGGCTGGTGCCTGCCGCCTGGGACAAGAACACGACCTATTTGCTGCTTTTCAGTCTTTACCAGGGGGCACTGGTGGTGGCGGGCTTTTGGTACGGCCCCGCAATCTGCCGTGCGCTCGCTGTGAATGTGGTTGTTGCCGGGCCGTTACGTCAAGCTGTGGACGAGACCCTGGCAGCACTGCGCATGCGCAAAGGGCAGCTGCAGCTGGCCGAGTTACCTGTCACTTTGGTGGCGTTTTCAGCTCCGTTCATCGTCACTGCCGGGTTGCTGCCTGGGCAAAGCCAGGTGTTTCTGTCTACGGATCTGGTGGAGAATCTTGGAGTGAACGGGCGTCGCTTTCTGCTGGCGCGGGCATTGGTGCATGGCAGATGGCCGCAGCGCCTGGCTGCCCTGTTGCCGGTACTGGTGTTGACGGTGATGCTCCCTGATACCCCCTCGGACGTGCTGGTTTGGCTCGAACTGGCTGGTTTTCTCGCAGGCTGGCTGGCCATGCACTGGTATTTCGAGTTGCGAGTTGATCGTCAAGCCGCACAAGCCTTGGGAGTCGGTGCAGCAGAGGGGCTGCGGGAAGTGTTGGCGGCCAGTGCAGCACCCGTTGGCTGGCTTTCCCTGCACCCGCCCATCCGCTGGCGTTTGCAGATGGTAGCTACTGACTGAACGCGCCATGCAGGCATGATGAAGCGGATTATAGAATCTGTCAGAAAACTATCGGGTGATTGCGAAGGGTTGCCTGGTGCCAGTAACGGATGGTCGAGCATTACCCCCAACACGTTCCTCGTTCACGCGATTGTGCGCCTGCATCCGACTAACACCCACCGAAGCTGCTGGCTGTAAAGCATGGAGATTAAACACGCTATGTGCGTTAATACACGATTTACTTGGCGAATCCTGCGATAGACTGGTTGATTAAATAGCCTGGTGTCGTGTTCATATGGGAACACGGGGGTAGGAGAGCACGAATACGAAAAAAGTGCTTTCCTGCCCCTAATAATGTGCGCTGCATGTTATCTGCAGCGCTTTCTATGGAGAGCATTTATGCCACCCACCCACCGCGTATCGTCTGTTGCAGATACGCTTAGTGAAGCGCTGCGCGCATCCGAAAGCCGCTATCGTCGACTATTTGAAACCGCTCAGGACGGGATTCTGCTGCTTAACGCTGATACTGCGCAGATTGAAGACGTCAATCCCTACTTGATCGATCTGCTTGGCTACTCGCATGCGGAGTTCCTGGCAAAAAAGCTATGGGAGGTAGACGCGTTCGCGGACAGGGCCGAGAGCAAAGACATGTTTGCGAAGCTGCAAACGACGGGGTATGTCCGATACGAAGACCTGCCGCTCAAAACAAAAGCCGGGGCTCGAATCGAGGTCGAATTTGTAAGTAATGCTTATGACAGCGCAGGCATCAAGGTCATTCAGTGCAACATCCGCAACATTACCGAGCGCAAGGCAGCCGAAGCGAAATTACAGCGACACTCGCAACTCTATGCAGCACTGAGCCAGTGCAACCAGGCCATCGTGCACTGCGACAGCGAAGGAGAGTTGTTCCTGCAAGTCTGCCGCGCCGCAGTGAAATTCGGCGGCATGAAAATGGCGTGGATTGGCCTGATCGACAGCGAGACCCTCAGGGTGCGGTCAGTCGCCAGTTTCGGTGACGACACCGAGTATCTGAAAGACATCGAAATCTCTATGGATGCCGATAGCCCGTTCGGGCGCGGTCCGACTGGCACAGCCATCCGCGAGAACCATCTGTACTGGTGCCAGGATTTCCTGGATGACCCGGTAACCGTCCCTTGGCGTGAGCGTACCGTGCATGCTGGCTTGGCCGCCGTTGCCGCGCTGCCGCTGCACCGCAAAGGTATGGTCATTGGTGCGTTTACCCTGTATTCCGGGGAGACCAACGCGTTTGACGAAGCTGCGCGCGACCTGCTGGTTGAAATGGCAACGGATATCAGCTTTGGGCTCGACAACTTTGCCGGCGAATCTCAGCGCAAGCAGGCGGTGGAGGAAATAGCATTCAAGAACGCGATCCTCAAGACGCAGCGGGAGACTTCGCTCGATGGCATTCTGGTGGTTGACGAGAACGGGAAAATCATTTCCTACAATCAGCAATTCATTGATCTATGGCGGCTGTCCCCGCAGCTCGTGAGCGCACGTCTGGATGCGCCGGTGCTTCAATCAGTTGCTGATCAAATTGAAAATTCTGATGCCTTTGTCGCGCAGATCCAATATCTGAACGCGCACCGCGACGACAAAAGTCGCGAGGAAATACGGCTAAAAGATGGAAGGATTATCGATCGGTATTCCGCTCCGAGCACTGGCGCGGACGGCAAATACTATGGACGCGTCTGGTATTTTCGCGACATCACTGAGCGCAAGGGATTGGAGCTGGAAAAGGAGCAGTATTTCAAGTTTTTTATGCTTTCAACCAACCCAATGTGTATTGCCGATCCATACGGTAGTCTCAAGCGGGTAAATCCGGCCTTTGTACAGTTGACGGGTTATTCGGAAAGCGAGCTCATCGCAAAACCGTTTCTCGATTTCGTCCTGCCGGAGGATCGGCAAAGGACAGTGGATGAAATGAAGCTGCAGGTGGAAACCCGCCCATCATTGCATTTTGAAAACCGCTATATGTGCAATGACGGCACCGTGATCGACTTGTCGTGGACGGCCTACTTCGATAGGCACGATGTCGTTACCTATGCCACTGCGGACAACATCACCGAACGCAAGAAAGCGGATTCAAGGATCGCATTCCTCAACCGCGTCTATGCGGTGCTGAGCGGCATCAATTCACTTATCGTGCGCGTGCTCGACCGCGACGAGCTGTTCAGGGAGGCGTGCCGGATTGCGGTCGAAGCAGGTGGGTTCCGTATGGCCATGATAGGCATTGTGGATCGGAGCACGATGAAGGTTGTTCCGATGGCCTCGATGGGTAAGGATGAGGCGCTCCTGACCGATATCAAATGCCTCTTGTCATCGAGTGAGGATGCATCCAAGACCATGGTCGCGCGGGCGATCAGTGAGAAAAAGGCCGTCTTGTCCAATGATTCGCAAAGCGACTCCAGGGTTTTGTTCGGCAAGAAATACGCCGAATCCGGCGTCCGCTCGATGGCGGTGTTGCCGCTGATTGTTGCGGATGAAGCGGTAGGCGTGCTCGCGCTTTACGCCAGCGAGATTGAATTCTTCCAGGAAGATGAATTGAAGCTGTTGACCGAATTGGCCGGCGACATCGCGTTTGCGATTGACCATATCGGCAAGCAGGAGCGGCTCAATTATCTCGCCTACTACGATGCGCTCACCGGACTCGCCAACCGCAGTCTGTTTCTCGAGCGGGTGGCGCAGTATATGCGCAGCGCGGTCAGCGGGGGGCACAAGCTTGCCTTGTTCCTGCTCGATGTGGAGCGGTTCAAGAACATCAACGATAGCCTCGGCCGGCCAGCTGGCGATGCGCTCTTGAAACAGGTGGCGGAGTGGCTGACGTACAGCACCGGCGATGCCAACCTGTTGGCGCGAATTGATGCGGACCATTTTGCTCTGGTGATGCCGGAAGTCAGACAGGATGGCGACCTGGCACGGCTGGCCGAGAAAACCATGGAAACTTTTCTGGAGCATCCGTTTCACCTGAATGACGCCGTGTTCCGCATCGCCGCCAAGGTCGGTATCGCGCTATTCCCGGATGACGCTGCCGACGCCGATACCTTGTTCAGGAACGCCGAGGCCGCGCTCAAAAAGGCTAAGGCAAGCGGTGATCGATGTCTGTTTTACACGCAGAAAATGACCGCAGCGGTGGCACGCAAGCTCACCCTGGAAAACCAGCTGCGCCAGGCGCTCGACAACGAAGAATTCGCACTCTATTACCAGCCCAAGGTCAACCTCGTGAGCGGCAAGATCACCAGCGCCGAGGCGCTGATCCGCTGGAATGATCCGCGTACCGGCCTGGTGCCGCCGGGCAAGTTCATCCCGATCCTGGAAGAAACCGGATTGATCTATGAAGTCGGGCGCTGGGCACTGCGCAAGGCCATCGAAGATTATCTGCGCTGGCGCAGCGCGGGCCTGACTGCAGTGCGCATCGCGGTGAACGTATCCCCGTTGCAACTACGCAATCGCGGTTTCATTGCCGAAATCGAGCAGGTAATCGGTATTGACGCGCATGCGGCGGCGGGACTGGAACTGGAGATCACCGAAAGCCTGATCATGGAGGACGTCAACCACAGCATCGTCAGCCTGCAGGCGATCCGCGCCATGGGCATCACCATCGCTATCGACGACTTCGGCACCGGCTTCTCTTCACTCAGCTACCTCGCCAAACTGCCGGTGGACACGTTGAAGATCGACCGCTCGTTCGTGATCGACATGACAGCCGGGCCGGAGGGACTGGCGTTGGTGTCCACCATCATCGACCTGGCACATTCGCTGAAGCTCAAAGTGGTGGCGGAGGGTGTCGAGACCGAGGAACAATCGCGCCTGCTGCGGTTGCTGAGTTGCGACGAAATGCAAGGCTTCCTGTTCAGCAAACCGGTGCCAAGCGGGATCTTCGAAACACGATTCCTGGCTCTCCTCCCGCCGGGTGATGCATGACCCTGAGGATAGGAAACGGCTAGCACCATCACGGGCGGGTTATTCAATCATTGACCGTCCGCTTTCGGGTAGATGACGGTCTGCTTTGGGTCAGGAAACTGACGCCCACTAGTCCAGCGTGCGCCGATACCGCTTCAGCGCAATTAGCAGCACCACGCCCATGAATACCAGCAACGGCCACACATTCGGCCAGGTTTCCTCCCAGCCATTGCCCTTGAGCATGATGCCGCGCACGATGCGCAGGAAGTGGGTAAGCGGCAGCCCGGCGCCGATGACCTGCGCCCATTCCGGCATGCCGCGAAACGGGAACATGAAACCGGACAGCAGCATCGACGGCAGGAAGAAGAAAAATGTCATCTGCATGGCCTGCAACTGGCTTTTGGCGATGGTGGAAAACATCATCCCGACGGTGAGGTTGGCGGCGAGAAAAATCAGCACGCAAGCGAGTAGCAGCGGCAGGCTGCCGGCGATGGGGACGTGGAACAGGAAATACGCGGCGGTGAGAATGACCACCACCTGCAGGTAGCCCACCATGATGTAGGGGATGATCTTGCCGAGCATGACTTCCAGCGGATGCACCGGCATGGCCAGCAGGTTTTCCAGCGTGCCGCGTTCCAGTTCGCGGGTGATGGCCATGCCGGTCATCATGATCATGGTCATGGTGAGGATGGTGCCCATCAGGCCGGGCACGATGTTGTACTGGGTGATGCCTTCCGGGTTGTAATTGCGCTGCACGCGGATGTCGAATGGCGGCGGGGTACCGTTCAGGCGGGCGAGTGCGCCGGTCAGGTCGTGCGACAGCACGGTCTGGTTGAGATTGCCCAGCGCGGCGATTGCATTGCCGGTGGCTGACGGGTCGGAGGCGTCGGCTTCGAGCAACAGCGCAGGCCGCTCGCCGCGCACCAGTTGGCGCGAAAAATCGGTGGGAATCGAGACGATGAACTGCACATCGCCAATGGCCATGTCCTGTTCGGCCTGGGCAATGCCACCGCGGTAGGGCAGCACATGGAAGTAGCCGCTGTTTTCCAGCCCGGCGATGAAGCTGCGCGAATAGCTGCTGTGGTCGGCGTCGAGCACCACGGTGGGCAGGTGTTTGGGGTCGGTATTGATGGCGTAGCCGAACAGCACCAGCTGGATTAGCGGGATGCCGATCATCATGGCGAAGGTGATGCGGTCGCGCCGCATCTGCACGAATTCCTTGACCACGATGGCCCATAGTCGGTGTAGCGAAAGCGGCAATTTCATTGCGCCCGCTCCGGTGTGCGCTCCATGAGCTGAATGAAGACTTGTTCCAGCCCGGTTTCCACCGATTCATAGTGCAGCCCGCTAATCCCGGCCAGGCTTTGATGGATGCATTTGCCATCCTTGCCGCTCACGCTGTACACATGCCCCATCGCCACGACTTGTTCTACGCCAGGCAGCGTCTTGAGCTGTTCGCCCAGCGCCAGGTCGCTGCCTTGCACGTTGAAGCTCACCAATTGGCTGGCCGCCAGCAGTTCGTCCGGCGTGCCGGCGGCAAGCAGGTCGCCGTAGGC
>DMQT01000286.1 GCA_003455595.1 Betaproteobacteria bacterium | reverse complement strand
ACCGCCTGGTGCAGGCCTTCCGACCAGCGCCGCCCGGACATCAGACGGCCGGTGAATTCATCCACGATCACCACCTCGTCGTCCTGCACCACGTAGTGCTGATCGAGATGATACAAGGCGTGCGCGCGCAGTCCGGCGTAGACATGGTGCATCAGGCCGATATTGGCGGCTTCGTACAGGCTGGAACCGGGCGGCAGCAGCCCGGCATCGGTGAGCAACTGCTCGGCGCGCTCGTGCCCGGCTTCGGACAGCAGCACGGTGTGGGCTTTTTCGTCCACCCAGTAATCGCCTGCGCCGTCTTCTTTTTCCTGCCGCGCCAGATTGGGGATGACCTGGTTCACCGCCAGATACAGCTCGGTGCTACTTTCCGCCTGACCGGAAATAATCAACGGGGTACGCGCCTCGTCGATAAGGATGGAATCGACCTCGTCGACAATCGCAAAGCCCAGTTCGCGCTGCACTTTTTCGTAGACCTGGTAGACCATGTTGTCGCGCAGGTAATCAAAGCCGAATTCGTTGTTGGTGCCGTAGGTGATATCCGCTGCGTAGGCCCCCTGCTTGGCGTCGTGCGGCATCTGCGACAGGTTGACCCCGACCGTCAGGCCGAGAAAATTATGGATACGTCCCATCATCTGCGCGTCGCGGCTGGCCAGGTAATCGTTTACCGTAACGATATGCACCCCCTTGCCGGACAGCGCGTTGAGGTAGGACGGCAGCGTCGCCATCAGGGTTTTGCCCTCACCGGTACGCATTTCGGCGATATTGCCGTCGTGCAGCACCATGCCGCCGATCAGCTGCACATCGTAATGACGCAGACCAAGCACGCGGTGCGCCGCTTCGCGCATCACGGCAAATGCCTCCGGCAGCAGCTGGTCGAGCGTCTCGCCTTGCTGAAAACGCGCTTTGAAAGCGTCGGTCTTGGCACGCAAGTCGGCGTCGGAGAGCTGCTGCATGGCAGGCTCCAGCACGTTGATGGCTTTGACTTTGGCGGTATATTGTTTGACCAGCCTGTCGTTACGGCTGCCAAACACTTTTTTGAGCAGGGAAGAAATCATGGCAGAGGGGATAAATCCTTGACGCGTTGCGAGAAAATCGGGCAATCTTAACATACCCGTACAGCAATCCGAACCCCGACTATGCCGCCCTCACCCACCACCCCTCAGGCGCATGTTTTTCTCACCGAGGCTGCGCCGCTGCGTGCGCTCAATCGCCAGGTGCAGGTTTTGCTTAACCTGCAACACGTGTGGCAGAGCATCGCGCCCGCCAATCTAGCCGCAATGTCGCGCATGGGTCAAAACGAGGCAGGTGAAATCGTGCTGTATTGCGACCACGGTGCAGCCGCCGCCAAACTGCGCCAGCTGTTGCCGACGCTCGCCGCTGCCTTGCGTGACAAGGGTATTCCCAGCAGTGGCATACAGGTCAAAGTGCGGGCGCGGGCGCAACCGGTGGCACCGCGCGCCTTACCCAAACGTGAAATCAGCCACGCCGGGCTGGAAACCCTCGCGCAGCTGCGTGATGAAATTGAAGCAGGCTCACTGCAGGCTGCGCTCGATCACTTGCTCGCGCAGCACATAGCGAGACGCCCGTAATTACGGACGAATGTACGCGTAACCTTCGTGCTGCTTCTTGATCAGCTCGACCACGCCGGCCTTCACGTAGCCAATATTCGGCAGCATGTCTTCCTTGGTCAGCTTCATACCGGTCATGGTATTCATGCACGCCACCACTTTAATCCCGGCGCTCATCGCTTCTGCCACGCGCACGCCTTCTACTGAATCGGTTTTAAGCATGCCAATGCCGGGACCATAAACAACGATTTCAATTTCCGACCCGTCCTTGCCCAAATCAGCTTGCACATTTTTGGCGTTATTCAGCGCCAGCGCCCATTTTTTAGCGTCACCATCGCTCACCTGAATCACCACTTTTTCCACCGATGCGGCAGTCGCGGCGACCGGCGCTTTGGCTGCGTGATGGGCGGCACTGGCTGCCAATGGGGCACCGAGCATGAGCGCGAGGGTGAGTACAGACAGGCTGCGGAAAGAATGCAATTTCATGATGTCTCCTGATATCGATAATAATTAGAAGTATGGGTTCAAAACAGGTCGATTCGCCCGCTTCAGATTGTATAGACGCCTGCATGAGACAAAACATTCCATCTCTTTCACTTTTAGCTGCTTCAGACGTACGCTTTGTGTTCATGGTGTTCGGCTAACAAACCATCAATAACCGCCCCAAGCTATCCAATACCCGCTTCACAAAGCGCCGCGTCCACATCGATCAGACTTATCCCGTACTTGCGAATATTGGGCGCATGCCAAGTACATACAATCAAAAATCCCGACTCGCGGTAATCCGTGGAGCTCAGTGCACATCTTCAGCAGTGTTGTTGCTACATCAACGCAAAGACGCAGAAAGCACCCTGCCGGTGATAACAGAAAATACCGTGTTCGGGCGCATCGTGTCGCTCGAACAATTGATCAGCCTATTTGACGTGAACCGTGCCGAGGGCGAGCTGGCCCGGCTATCGACATTGGGCAATACGCTAAAAAAAATTGCTGCACTGCGCAGAGTGCAACGCGCTACCGCACGCTCGCACTCAAGTAAGGTCTTGAGCGAAACCAGCATGCGTAACCAATCTGCGCTGCTGCGGCTGATTGGTCTGGTGCCCGCTATGCGCTAAAAATACGCATCATTACAACAACACCAAACGTTCCGCCACTATCAGCACACCAAAAATCGCCACCAACACTACGCCGACCTTGAACACCGTCCACACATAATTCAGATAGCGCCGGTTACCCGTAAACAGGTATAGCGCGCCCGATACGGTCAGCGCAATCAGGGTGAGGATGAACAGCAGGCGAATGATGAACACGGATCAGGCGGTAATCGGTTGCAACTGGCGTACACCCGCAGGCGCCTGTTCCACGTCGGTGAAGCTGACGATCTCCCACGCGCTTTGATCCTGCAACAAGGCGCGCAACAGCTGGTTATTGAGGGCATGGCCGGATTTGTGTGCGTAAAACGCACCGATGATGGGGTGACCGAGGATGTACAGGTCGCCGATCGCGTCAAGCACCTTGTGTTTGACGAATTCGTCCTCGTAACGCAGGCCGTCGCTGTTGAGCACGCGAAATTCGTCCATCACGATGGCGTTGTCCAGGCTGCCGCCCAGCGCCAGGCCGTTGGCACGCAGCCATTCAACTTCCTGCATGAAACCAAACGTACGCGCGCGGCTGACTTCCTTGATATACGAGGTATGCGCGAAATCCAGGCTGATTTCCTGACTGGATTTCTCGAATACCGGATGCTTGAAGTCGATGGTGAACTCGATCTTGAAGCCGTCGAACGGCTCGAAGCGCACGCGCTTGTCGCCCTCTACCACCTCGACGGTTTTCTTGATGCGCACGAACTTGCGCGCGGCATTTTGCGACTCGATGCCGGCCGATTGCAGCAGGAATACGAACGACGACGCCGAACCGTCCATGATCGGCACTTCCGGGCCGTCCAGGTCCACATACACGTTGTCGATGCCCAACCCCGCCAGCGCTGACATCAGGTGCTCGACCGTCGAAACCGTGGCCTGGCCGTTATCCAGCGTGGAACACAGGCGCGTATCGCCCACCAACTCGGCGGCGACGACAATATCCACCGGCGCAGGCAAATCCACGCGGCGGAACACCACGCCAGTGTCAATCGCAGCCGGGCGCAGCGTCATCACCACGCGTTCACCCGTGTGCAGACCCACGCCCGAAGCGCGTATCAGGTTTTTTAATGTATGTTGCCGGATCATGCTCAATAATTCCCTTTGAATCAGCGCATTATAGCGCCAACCCGGCGGCTTTCCAAAATTGGCTGTTGCCAGCCAACCAGGCTCAATCCGCCTGTTTGCGCAGGAAAGCCGGAATATCCAGCAACTCCATGCCCGATTGCTTCATCGCTTCAACTTGCGCTTCACGGCGGTTGTTGCGGAACACGGCAGGTTCAGCATCCATGCTCTGATAATCGGCCTGCGTGTGGGCAAAATCATCGGTGCCGGTTTTGAGGATCACCGGCTTGGGCTGGCTGCGCGCAACCGGACTGCCAAGGCCTGTCGCCACCATCGTAACGCGCAGTTCTTCGCCCATATTTTCGTCCACCACCGCACCGACGATCACTGTGGCTTCATCGGCGGTGAAGCCCTTGATGGTGTTCATCACTTCGTGAATCTCGCGCATCTTCAAGTGGGCGCTGGCAGTGATGTTGACCAGCACACCACGCGCACCGGCCAGATTGACGTCTTCCAGCAGCGGGCTGGCAACGGCTTGCATGGCGGCTTGGCGCGCACGCTCGGCACCGCTGGCAACGGCTGAGCCCATCATCGCCATGCCCATTTCCGACATCACGGTTTTGACGTCGGCAAAATCGACGTTGACCAGGCCGGGGCAGTTGATCACCTCGGCAATACCCGCCACCGCGCCGTGCAGCACGTTGTTGGCAGCCTTGAACGCATCCAGCATGGAGACGTCTTCGCCCAGCACCTGCATCAGCTTTTCATTTGGAATCACGATCAGCGAATCGACGTGACGCGACAGCGCTTCGATGCCGCTATTGGCCAGCCGTACGCGTTTGCCTTCGAACATGAACGGCTTGGTCACTACCGCCACGGTCAGAATGCCCATTTCCTTGGCAACTTCAGCCACCACCGGTGCCGCACCGGTGCCGGTACCGCCGCCCATGCCGGCGGTGATGAACAGCATGTCCGCGCCTTCGATCAGCTCGGCGATGCGTTCGCGGTCTTCCAAGGCGGCTTCGCGACCGACTTCGGGGTTGGCACCCGCACCCAGACCGCGCGTGACGCCGGTACCAAGTTGCAGTTGAATCTTGGCCTTGTTGCGTTGCAGCGCCTGCGCGTCGGTATTGATGCTGATGAACTCGACGCCCTGCACGCCGAAGTCGATCATGTGGTCAACCGCGTTGCCGCCGCAACCGCCTACGCCGATAACTTTGATCACTGCATCCTGAGTCTGTGTATCCATGATTTCAAACATTCCGCTCTCCTTAATAAATAAACAATTTCGCCCGTACCGCTTGCCGCTAACCCACTGAACCAAAATCTAAAAATTTCTGAACCAACCCTTCATTCTTTCCAGAATCTGTTGCAACGAACTCCCTGATAATTTTGACGGCTGATGCCGCTCTTGCTGATCTATGCCTGCCAACAGCAAGCCCACACCGGTGGCATAACGCGGATTGCGCATCATCTCGGCGAGGCCGCCGTCATACTGCGGCAAGCCGAGTCGCACCGGCATGTGGAATACTTCTTCGCCCAGATCGACCATGCCCTGCATCGCCGCCGAACCGCCGGTGATGACGATGCCGGAGCGCATGAGTTCTTCGAAGCCGCTGCGGCGCAATTCCGCCTGCACCAGCTCGTACAACTCCACCACGCGCGGGCCGATGACTTCCGCCAGGGTCTGGCGCGACAACTGGCGCGGGCCGCGTTCGCCCACCCCCGGCACTTCGACCATGTCGTGCGCACCGGCCAGCTGGCGCAGCGCGCAGCCGTGGGCAATCTTAATGTCTTCGGCGTCTTTCAACGGCGTGCGCAAGGCCAGCGCAATGTCGTTGGTGATCTGATCGCCAGCAATGGGGATGACCGCCGTATGGCGAATCGCGCCCTGCGTGAATACCGCGATATCAGTGGTGCCGCCGCCGATATCGAC
>DMQT01000284.1:3674-5604 GCA_003455595.1 Betaproteobacteria bacterium | reverse complement strand
ATAGCAAAAGGCAGCCGCAGGTAACCAAAAAATACCCTGTTGCACTCCCTGTTTGGTCTGTTCCGGGTAAAAAAAGGTCGCGCTGATGCACAGTCGGAAGCGTGATATTCAGCTGGATTTATGGGCAGCAGCCTGGTGTTTGAATACACCCATCGCCACGCGCAGCGGAAATTTGCAGCGGCGCAGGTTGGGGCTGCGTCTCTGGCTGTCTAGCCAGGCATGCAGGGCGGCGCGGGGTTGGCCATGAGCTTGCAGGTAATACGCCAGGTTGAAATAGGCCAGCGCGCTGGAGCGTCTGAATGCGGCGCGCAGGTGGGGGTGGAGGGTGACATCGCCATTAAAGCCGATGCCGAGCCGTTCGCGGATTTCGATGCTGGAACGCAGGTGCTTGAGGGTGGTTTCAGCCTGCGAGAAAAATCCTTGTCCGGCGGCACGCTGGCGATATAGCGGGGTCTGGTTGAGCAGGGTCGGGCCGTCGAGGGTAGCGCGCAGCGCCCAGTCGCAATCCCACAGGATGCAGTGCTCGGTATAGTCGCCGATGCGTTTGAATGCGCCAGCGCGCACCACGGTACGCTGGAACGCCATCGGCACGGTGAGCAGCAGGGCATCGACCAGAGCAGGGCCGAATGCCAGCAGGTCGGGTTCGATCTGTTGGCCGTGTGCATGGCTGAGCAGCCGTCGCATGGCGTGTTCATAATTCTGTGCGCCGCCGCTGCTGTACGGGCCGAACCATTCCACCGCCATGAAGCTCACGTCCACTTCTGGATGGTTCGACAGCAGCGCAGTGGCGCGTTCCAGATAGCCGGCGGCATACAGGTCATCGTCATCGAGAAACGCCAGCGCTTCGCCCTGCGCCGCGTGCGCGCCGGTATTTTTGGCTGCTGCGCCGCCGAGGGGCTTGGGGTGGCGCAACACGCGGATCGGGATTTCGCCCAGCCCGGCGAAGTCCGCCGCGTTGACGGGCGGGCTGGAGGCATCATCGACGATAAGGATTTCCAGCGGCAGCAGGGTTTGCGCGAGCACGCTATCGACTGCCTCGCGCAGCAGCTCGGGGCGATTGTGGGTGGGGATGATGACGGATATGGACAGATTCATCGCCTGCGGCCGGCGCTGGCCAGCGCGTGAAACAGCACGTGACCCAGGCCGCGCCAGGCGCGCGGCGAGGCGGGGTGGCTGCCTAGCACCGCGCGGGCGGCATGCAGTGCGGCGGCGTGGTTGCCCAGTTGGCTGTGTGCCCAGGCGGCGTTGAGGTGGCCGTCACGCAGGCGTGACTGGTAAAAGCGCAGCAATTCGGGCTGGACGCGGGCACGTACGGCGGCTTCGATGGCTTGCAACGCGGTCAGCCTTGCCAGGCTGGCCTTGAGTTGATAGGCCGATTGACGCGTGGCCTGTGCCGCGTGACGCCGATACGACAGCAGCGTGTGCGGGTTGTAAATGAAATTACCGCGTGCCGCCATCTCCAGCCACAGTGCGTCATCTTCATAGCCGCGCATGGTCGGTGTCTGGTTGAAGCCGTTGGTCACTTCGAAAGCGGCGCGGCGTAGCAGAACCAGACCTGGCGTGACGATGCACGGGCCATGCAACAGCGCGCTCAGAATGTCGCCGGACGGACGCGGGTAACCCAGTGCACCGGTGGTGGCGGTGATCTGCCCTGTTTCATCAATGGTGCGGTGATCGCAATACACTGCGTCAGCACCGTCAAGGCGGGTCAGCAATGCGCCTTGTTGCGCCAGGTAATCGGGGTCGAGTAAATCGTCGCTATCAAGAAATAGCAGCCAGTCGCCACGCGCCAGTCGCGCCCCGTGATTGCGCGCTGCAGCTTGACCGGCATTCTGCTGATGCGAAATCTGGATACGGTCATCGTAAGCTTTTAATAGCTCGGGCGTGGCGTCGGTAGACCCATCGTTAATGACAATGATTTCAGCAGGGG
>DMQT01000284.1:2986-3516 GCA_003455595.1 Betaproteobacteria bacterium | reverse complement strand
GTTAACTGGCTGCGAAAGTAGGCAATGGTTTGCTGCAGTCCGGCATCCAGCGCCACTGTGGGTTGCCAGTCCAGCGCCGCTTTGGCCAGCGTGATGTCCGGACAGCGCTGGCGCGGGTCGTCTTGCGGCAGTGGCTTGAATATGGGTTCAGCGTCGCTACCCACCAGACGTAGCACGTGTTGCGCGAGTTCGAGGATGGTGAACTCGGTCGGATTGCCCAGGTTGACCGGGCCGGTGAAGTCATCCGGGCTGTTCATCAGGCGGATCAACGCCTCAACCTGGTCATCAATATAGCAAAACGAGCGTGTCTGCCGGCCGTCGCCATACAGCGTGATGGGCTGACCCTGTAGCGCCTGCATGATGAAATTGGACACCACGCGACCGTCATCTGGGTGCATGCGCGGGCCATAGGTGTTGAAAATGCGTGCCACTTTTATGCGCAGCTTGTGCTGGCGGTGGTAATCGAAAAACAGCGTCTCGGCGCAGCGCTTGCCCTCGTCGTAGCAGGCGCGCGGGCCGATCGGGTTGAC
>DMQT01000284.1:0-2935 GCA_003455595.1 Betaproteobacteria bacterium | reverse complement strand
GGGTTGACGTTGCCCCAGTACGGCTCCTGCTGTGGGTGCATTGCCGGGTCGCCGTAGACTTCGCTGGTTGAGGCCTGCAGGATCTTGGCGCGCAGCCGCTTGGCCAGCCCGAGCATGTTGATCGCGCCGTGCACACTGGTCTTGGTGGTCTGTACCGGGTCGTTCTGGTAATGAATCGGCGAGGCCGGACACGCCAGATTGTAGATTTCATCGACTTCGACAAACAGCGGAAACGTGATGTCGTGGCGCAGCAGTTCGAAGTGCGGGTGGTCGAGCAGGTGCAGGATATTGTCGCGCGTGCCGGTGTAGAAATTATCCGCACACAGGATGTCGTGACCCTCTGCCAGCAGGCGCTCGCATAGGTGCGAACCGATGAACCCCGCGCCACCCGTGATGAGTATGCGTTTACGTGTATGACAGCCGCGTTGCATTCGTCTCCCCTTTATTGATCGTACGAGAACTGTTGTACCTGATTTTTATTGTTGCGTCATGGTCAACAGCCGGAAGCTTTCCGGCTAGACATGATTTGCCCTACTTTTAGAAACTTTTTGCTGCTGAATCAATTCATCTTCAAGCAATAAGCCCGGGGTCAAGCCCGGTGGCCTGACTCAGGCAACGCTTGACCTCCGCGGCAATCAATTGGTGAGCCAAAGCATTCGGATGTTTCCGATCCACGCTCCATATCTGGGGGTCATGGGTGCTTGCCAGGTGCCAGCAATCAACACAGACACATTGATACATTGCGCTCAAATCGCGCACAATGACGTGCGCCTCTTCCAGTCGGGCGCAGGTTCGTGCGGCTAGTCTAGTGGGAAGAATAGACGTCGGATTCAGCAAGGTAAAGGAAATAACCGTCGCGTTTTGCATCTTGAATGCTTGGAACATTGTTTCCAATGTGCGTCTGTATAACGACGGCGACCAGTGCGGTGACAAAACGTCATTTCCGCCACAGAGGATGCTGACCAGATCCGGGCGCAGCGCTTCCGCTTTCGGATACTGCAGGGTGTATACATCGTTTGTGGTATGCCCGTGTTGAGCCAGATTGTCATAACCCAAGTCGGGATTGAGCAGACGTAATTCACCGGCAATGCGGTCGGCCCAGCGCAGCGATTCAATGCCGGGAACGCTGTCCCCCATGCTGGCAGTGATACTGTCGCCCAAGGCCACAAAGTGCTTCCAGCGCATCGCTGTTTATCTCACGCTTGCAGTAGCAAGATACTGGCGTACCTTCCTGCTGTGCAAACTGACAAAGTAGTGAAATGGCATGGTCAGCATACCCCATGTCCAGACATGATTTTGATCGTTACCGGACAAGTCTCCGTGGCTCTGAAATGGCAATGAAGCCGTCAATGTGCGCAATTTTCGGCGCACCGGCGGTTTACGTTTTCTGGCGTTCGCAATACCGGTTTGATACGGAAAATCGCCTTCTCCGTTGCATTGCGCAATGGTTTTGCGATGGCGCTCAAATAGTCCTTGCAAGCGCGGATGTTCCGCAAAAAAAGGCACGACAGTCAACGGTCTGATCTGTGCGGCAAAGGCGATATCCGCCGCAGAAAATATATCGCCGACGATGAACGCTCTGCCTTCCAGCTGTGCGGCGAGCTGTAATAGGTATGCCTCCAGCGCTTCATACAACCCCAACGATTCCGAGCGATGAAACGCAAACCGTTTGCTCAGCAGGATTCCAAGGAATGTCCCGGCAAAGGAACGAATCACCGGTGTGCTGAACACGCCTCTGCCCCGATGAGAAAGAAACAGATCGGCCAACAAATCCGGACACTCAAGTATGACCTGGGTGTAGCCAAAGCGGCGTGCCGGTATTCCCAGATAAGTGTCGAATTCAATCAGTTTTGCATCGATTGCGTTTCGGTTGACTTGATTACCGGGAAACAGAGGGGGAACATCTGAATAATTTGCTGCGAGATAGCGCAATATTGGCGTTGAATCCATGACAAACATATTGGTGCGCGCATCATGGATGGCTGGAACTATATAAGCGGGTAGATGTGCCGGCAATGCGTGCTCGCGCAGCTGGGTCTTCTTGAAGGCATCAATGCCCACCATCCGCCATTTAAGGCCCATGTAATCAAGCGCCAGGCGGATTTTTTCGCAATAATGCGACCAGTGCAGTTCGTAAAGCGTAATCATATTGCGGCTTTCCCCCGATAAGACCTGAGTTACCGACCCGCTGTGACGGCGTTCCGTTTTTTAGCCTGAACTTTGAGTTTCTTCCACAAGAATGTTTTCATTTTTTTGTTACTTATTGAAAATTCTTGACGAGTGTAGGCCTCGAATACGCTATTTGCCAAGCGGCACTGGGGCATTTACCCGGTCTAGGTTTCAGCGTAAGAAAGGGCGGGGACTACCAAAAAATGTCGCAGCTATTTATTTTTTCATTGATCCAGCTGTTCCAGCAAATCGTGTAGCGCCAGCCAGCGTTCTTCGCCGGTTTCGATTAACTGGGTCAGCTCGCCCTGTCGTTTGAGCAGGTCTTGCAGGGCGGCGCGCTGGCTCGGTTCATACAATTCGGCATCGCCTGCGCGCGCATCCAGCAATGCTTTTTCGGCGTGCAAGGCGGCGAGTTTCTTGTCCAGTTGTTCCAGTTCCTTGGCCAGTGGTCGGCGCTTGGCCAATAATGCCTGGCGCTCGGCCTGGCTGCTGGCGCGCTGTTCGCGACGTTCGGCTTTTTCAGGCCGGGCTTCGGCGCTGGCTTGCTCGATACGGCTCTGGTTGAGCCAGTCGCGGTAGTCGTCGAGATCGCCGTCGAATTCACGCGCTGCGCCGTCGGCCACCAGCACGAAGCGGTCGCAGGTGGTGCGCAGCAGCGAGCGTTCGTGCGACACCAGCACCACGCCGCCGTCGAATTCCTGCAACGCGAGGTTGAGCGCATGGCGCATTTCCATGTCGAGATGGTTGGTGGGTTCGTCCAGCAGCA
>DMQT01000049.1:3715-7880 GCA_003455595.1 Betaproteobacteria bacterium | reverse complement strand
AAACCAGCATGGGCGCAATCAACCTGGATGAACGGTGGGCCCTGAATAGCCTGACAGTGGTATTAAATAAACAGCGCGGCACAATCGAGCAGGCTTTTTTACGGGCAGATTATGGTTACCAGCTGCCTGATACAGTGCAGAAACCGGATACGGGCATCACCACGCCAGCCCAGCTCAGCCTGATGGATGTCAATGATTTCGAAGACTGGCTCAATACCGAGCAGGTGATTAATACGCTGGAGTTCGACTTTAAAAGCGAAATACATACATTTTCCGATCGATTTGCACGCCAGATGGGACAGCCCACCGCGCTGCAATACAATCCCTATTGTCCCTACGTATTGGTATCTACGTTGCGCCAGTCGATTGCGGAATGCGATTTCACGACTCAAAACAGAGCGCTGATCTATAAAACATTTCAGGCAGCATTGGCCGATCGGCTGAAGCCTTTTTATCGTGATCTAATCAATGCACTTCCCAAACCGGCCAAGCCAATTGCGACATCGAAACCCTCTGCTCAAGCGCGCAAAGCCATCACGCCTGAATCCAGCGCTGCTGCGTCAGACGACATTGATACCGACAAGCTGGCTTACAAGCTGGATCATATAATCCGCCACTTGAATCTGGAACCGACTACCGTTGATTCTGAGCCACATGCCGCACAGACAGCACCCCATTTCTCCAACACTTCAGCCGCGCACACAGCACCAACGACCTCAGGTGCTATGCACGACAATCAATCAGGCCTATCGATACGTGGTATCCATTCAGAGGCCGAGCAAAGCCAGATAGTCGAAACGCTACTCAACACGCTGAACCAGAACCTGGTACAGACGACAACCGGCATGGTTCAACGCATGTCCGGCGCATCCATGCCACGTTCTGACTATCCCGCAACTGAGCCGAGCATGGTGCGCACGACTGGCAACTTATGGTCTGCATTGCGGCAAATGCAGGACGACCAGGCGGGTACCCCGCCACGCCAGGCGTATTCAGATTCCGAACAAAACAGCCAGCTGGAAAACATCCTCGACGCACTGAACCAGATGCGTTCCCAGCCGACCCACGGCGTGGATGAAGACCAGACGGAAACATTCAAGCAGCGCCTCATCACCGCCTTGCCCGCTTTGGCACACAGCGAGGCTCGAAGCGAACGCCATTTTCAAGCCGTGGAGATGTTTGACGCGCTCGTCAGCCAGCCACTGGCGAATGCCGATAAAGGTTCCGACATTGCGGCCTTGCTCAAAAAACTGGAATTGCCTTTACTCAAGCTGGCATTGACAGACGAAAAATTTCTCGGCTCGGACAGTCACGTAGCGCGCCAAACCATCAATCTTTTTGAGCGCTATTACGTTGCGGCCGATGATGCAGGCAAGGTGTTTGATCCTGAGCTATTGAGCCTGCTCGATGGCCTGGCCAATCGAGTGGTCACACAGTTTGAAACACACCCAGCCATCTTCGAGGAGGTCAACACAGTATTGCAAAAGCTGCTGACGCCATTGGAAGAGACTCGACAACGCAAGTCTATCCAGTTTCAGCTCAACGCCGAGGCACACGAAAAAATTCGCCTGGCACGCGAGCAGGTTGATTGCTTCATGAGCACCTACGCCAGCGTACCCACACTTGTAATCAAGCTCATCCAGCAAGTTTGGCAACGTCATCTTCAGCTCATCTGTTTGCGCGAAGGCTGCGAACATCCAGTTTTTACCCAAGCAATAGAAGCTCTGGAATCATTGCTAAGTGCATTATCAGCGCCGCTGCCACTGCCAGCGCCTACCCAGCGCACACTGATGCAAGCGCTTATGCCCGGCCTCAAGGCGGTATTGCTCGATACCGCCAGCCTGGAAACCTGGATTAACGAACTAAACGCAGCTTTCAATGGCGACGTCGATATCGTATTCGCACCTTATCCCAAAAATAACACGGCATTGACTGACCAGTCCGAGGTATCCGACAGGTTGAAAATGCTACAACGAGCAGACTGGCTTTATATCAAGCGTGACGGCGGGCAGGTACCATACCAGTTAATCTGGTTCAATCCGACGCGTAAACAGTTCATGTTTATCAACCGTTCTGCGACCAGCAAGTACGCCATCGACAGTCAGGCATTAACCAGCGGTATCAATACGGGTGAGATTCAGAGTTTAAACTCGCTGAGCACGCCCTTCATGCAACGTTCCGCGCACAGCGTCATGCTTAGCGCCTACGAACGGCTCTATCAGCAAGCCATCCACGACCCGGAATCCGGCCTGCTGAATCGCAAAGGCATGATGAATGTACTCGACAAGCTGTTCATACCCGGCTTGCGTGAAGCGCAAAGTGGTGTGCTCTGCCTGCTGGTATTCGATCAACTCAAGGTCATTCACCAAAACTGTGAACAGGCGGATGCAGAAAGCTCCTTGCTCGCGTTGATCGCAACCATGCGTGCCGAGATTCGCCAGGATGATGTGTTTTCAAGGCTGGGCGAAGATACGTTTCTCATCCTGTTCCAGGACCGTCCCATCACAGAAGTCCATGCAATCACGCTGGACATATTGGCCCGCATTGCACAGCATCGAATACGTAACGCCGACAAAAGCTTTGCCATTGGTGTCAACGTGGGCCTGGCAGAAATCACCGACACGGTCACCTCCTCGTCAGCATTATTGAAGAATGCTGCCTCAGCCTGTGTCGCAGCCAAATCACGCGGCACCAATAGCATCCAGATTTATCATGACAACAGCACGCAGATCCAGGACGAAGAAGCCCTGTTCGAGTGGGCCGGGCTAATCGACAAAGCCCTATCGGAAAACCTGCTGCACCTGCGCTGCCAGAAAATCCAGCCCATCCACGCCAACGCTGGTCTGCTGCCGCATTACGAAATTCTGCTGGGGCTGGATGCCTCGCTCAACACGAACCCGCTGGGTTTTGTGCGCGCCGCTGAAAAATGGAATCGCTCACCCGATCTTGACCTGTGGGTGGTGCGCAATGCCCTCGCCTGGCTCAATCAACATGCCGCCATGCTGGACAAAGTCAGCGGCTTTTCCATCAATCTATCCGGTTTGTCACTGGTCAACCAGACCATCCTGGACACCCTCACTGACGCGCTCGCCGCACCAGGCTTCCCGATAGATAAAGTCATTTTTGAAGTGACGGAAACGGCAGCGATTCATCACCTCGCGGCCGCGCAGAACTTCATCGCCCAGGTCAAGGCACTGGGATGCCGCGTCTCACTCGACGATTTCGGCAGCGGTTACTCGTCGTTCGCTTACCTGAAAAACCTCGACGTGGATTACCTGAAGATCGATGGCGCATTCGTGCGCGATTTGCTCAAGGACAAAGCTGACCGCGCCATGGTCAAATCCATGCACGACGTCGGCCACGCACTCGGCCTGAAAACCATTGCCGAATACGTTGAAAATGCGGAGATACTCGAGCAACTCAGAGAAATCGGTGTGGATTACGCGCAGGGCTGGGCGATTGCCAAGCCGCTACGACTCGACAGTCTGCAACTCGATTAGAACGGTAGCTGCGCCTGCATGCGCGCCGCATTGTCCGTCTGCCCCGCCTCCAGCACCGTCACATCTGCCATGCCCCGCAGCCAGGTCAATTGCCGCTTGGCCAGCTGGCGCGTGGCGTAAATACCCCGGTCGCGCATCTCATCCCAGTCATATTCACCTTCCAGATACGACCACACCTGCCGATAGCCGACACAGCGCATCGACGGCATTTCAGCGTCCAGCGGGTAGTTTTCGCGCAAGGCGCGTACTTCCTCAACCAGCCCGTGCGCCAGCATCGCGTCAAACCGCGTCGCAATATTGGCGTGCAACACGGCACGATCCGACGGCGTCAAGGCAAACGCATGCACCTGGTACGGCAACGCTGCCTCACGCCCGGCACGCCACAGCGCCGACATCGGCTGGCCGGACAAGCGCACCACCTCCAGCGCGCGTTGAATGCGCTGCGCATCGGTCGGTTGCAGGCGCGCCGCCGTTTCCGGGTCAAGCTGCGCCAGTTGCGCGTGTAGCGCTGGCCAGCCGCGCTGCGCCGCCTCCGCCTCGATCTCTGCGCGCAGCGCGCTATCGGCCTGCGGCAAATCGCTCAAGCCTTCACGCAAGGCCTTGAAATACAGCATGGTGCCGCCCACCAGCAGCGGCACCCGCCCACGCGCGGTGATGTCTGCCAT
>DMQT01000049.1:1785-3602 GCA_003455595.1 Betaproteobacteria bacterium | reverse complement strand
TCGACCGCCGCCGCCGTTTTGCCAGACGCAGTCGGACCCATCAGGAAAATCGCAGGGGGCAGCGCCGTCATAACACATCCAGCTGGCTGGCCACGCCGCGCCCGCCGCGATTCAATACATGCGTATAGATCATCGTGGTTGCCACATCCGAATGACCCAGCAATTCCTGCACGGTGCGAATGTCGTAGCCGGATTGCAATAAATGCGTCGCGAATGAATGACGCAAGGTATGCGGCGTGGCCGGTTTGGTTAAACCCGCATCGCGCACCGCCTGTTTCATGGCGCGTTGCATACCCTTTTCATCCAGATGGTGACGGCGCGTCTTGCCAGAGCGCGGATCAACCGATAAATTTTTCGAAGGAAAAACATACTGCCAAGCCCATTCGCGTCCCGCATTCGGATATTTTTTATCCAGTGCAAATGGCAAATACACCTCACCAAAGCCCTGCGTTACATCTTCATCGTGTACGGTTTTCACATTGACCAGGTGCGCCTTGAGCGGCACCATCACCGCCTCCGGCAACATCGTGACCCGGTCCTTGAACCCTTTGCCTTCGCGCACCACGATCTCACGCCGCGAGAATTCCACGTCCTTCACCCGCAAGCGCATCACCTCCATCAAACGCATCCCCGTGCCATACAATAAAGAAGCGATCAACGCATGTGTGCCAGCCAGATGCGACAGCACAGCCTGCACCTCACTGACCGTCAACACCACGGGCAAGCGTTTAGGCACCTTGGCTTGCGTCACGTTATCCAGCCAGGGCAGTTGCATTTCCAACACCTCGCGGTACAGGAACAGCAGCGCGCTCTTGGCCTGATTCTGCGTAGAAGCGGAAACCTTGCCCACCACTGCCAAATGCGTCAGAAAAGCCTCTATATCCTGCGCACCCATATCTTGCGGATGGCGCTTGTCGTGAAAGAAAATATAGCGTTTAATCCAATCCGAATAAGCCTGTTCCGTACGAATGCTGTAGTGCTTCACCCGTAGTTTGTCGCGCACTTGGTCAAGTAACCGGGGAGGCCGAAACGTGGTGTTTTTATCCGCAAAATTAGGGGGCGTCATTATTTTAATAACCATAAAAAACAATGTGTTGAAAAATACATCCAAGATTATACACCTCGAAGGTGCCTTTTCAGGCGCTTTTTAGGGTGTCTACTTTACGTTAGTCGGCTGCTCAGCTATCGCTTCGCAGGTGTGCTCTTCGCCCAACGTTGTACTGGCTCACAGGCTGTCACTTCGTCAACATTTTCCGGCGTCATTTGTGCAAGCCGTGGGCTTCCAGAGGTGCTAGTTTTGCAGCCGTAGGTTTGGGGTCGTCGGTTGTTGGTGTTCCACATGGGTCTTGGCCAAGAGCCATCGGCCAAGCTCGGTACGTCGCAGCCGTCTAACATCTCATTCAAGCGGACGGCTGCGCCGCCGCTTAATTCAAGCGTTAGAGGTAATCATGATCGACAAGGTGTTCGCCGAGCATTTCGCAACCGACTGGATAGCGTCATGGAACGCTCACGACCTTGATCGCATACTGTCGCATTACACCGACGATTTTGAAATGTCGTCACCTGTAATCATCAAGGTGGCTGGTGAACCATCAGGAACACTAAAGGGCAAGGAAGCCGTGGGTTCCTATTGGGCTAAAGCTCTTCAATTGGTTTCGAATCTTCATTTTGAGTTGGTCACCACGCTTGTTGGAGTAAACAGCATTACCCTCTACTACAATGGTGTCCGTGGCTCATCCGCAGAGGTGTTTCATTTCAACCAAGATGGCAAAGTTACGAGGGCATATGCACATTACCTCTAACCCTACGCTCAAGCG
>DMQT01000049.1:0-1657 GCA_003455595.1 Betaproteobacteria bacterium | reverse complement strand
GGACTGCGCAAAAGCGCGCAGCTCCTTAGCTCCACGTTAGGCTTCAGATGCGAGCCATCGGGCTTTTTAAACTTCTTGGGTAATACGTATGTTAACTAGGCTTCTTTTTAAGGCTGGCTCTAGCCCGTCGCAACCACCATTAGACCTTCAACTCTCGCCTGTAACAGTATTTGTTGGGCAAAATAATAGTGGAAAATCCCGAGCATTGGTCGAGATTGAAAACTGGATCAGGCAAGCTAAGCCAGCAGACGGCCTGATTGTTTCTAAAATTGAGTTCGCACCAAGGACGGCTGAATCTATAGAGCGGGAACTAGCCGAAATCAAAATCGAACCCGCTGGTTCCGAAATAGTTAACCCGAATCACATTTTGGTTAGTAGGCTAAATCCGCAAAACAACTCCTCTATAAGAACTCAGATTTACAAGGAGGGGCTACTGACCGAAGCATTGAACCCGAATGGCGATGTACGACACTATTACTCAACTTTTCTCTCCCTGTTCACACTGCGCCTTGATGGAAAAAGCCGCCTTGGTCTCACAGACCCACAACCAGCAGGTGATCTACAAAATACACCACAGAACCACCTCGCGCACTTATTCGTTGACAACATCGCTCGTGCAGAGCTACGCCGCGTAGTCTTCGAGGCATTCGGCAAGTACATCGTTATCGACCCAACTGATATCGGGAAGCTGCGACTCCGGCTTTCGTCACGCCCCCCAATCGACGAGCGCGAAGAAAAGGGTTGGGACTCGCAATCCCAAGCCTTTCATGGCAGTGCAACGCTGATCTCAGATGCAAGCGATGGTGTCAAAGCTTTCGTTGGAATGTTGACCACAATCATTGCCGGAGAACCCAAGGTCACCCTTATTGATGAACCGGAGGCCTTCCTCCATCCATCGCTCTGCGCGCGCCTTGGCAAGGAGATTACTTCTGCGCTCAAGGAGTCGGATCGCCGCCTCTTTGTTGCGACACATAGCGCAAGCTTCTTGATGGGCTGCGTGCAGGGCGGCGCTCCAATCAATATAGTCCGTCTCACATACGACTACGCAACTGCAACTGCTCGCCTAATGGCTAAAGACAAACTTACTCCGTTGATGCGTAATCCTCTATTACGATCAATTGGAGTTCTGAATGCACTTTTTTACAACGCAGTGGTCGTCACCGAAGCTGACGCGGATCGAGCCTTCTATCAGGAAGTCAACGAGCGGTTGCTCTCTGCTAACGATCCGCGCGGCCTTGATAGTTGCCTGTTTCTCAACGCCCAAAATAAGCAAACGGTCTGGGACATTGTTAAGCCACTCCGCGAGCTTGGAATTCCAGCAGTTGGTGTCGTCGATATTGACGTTCTCAAAGAGGGTGGTGCTGTGTGGCAGAAACCACTTGATGGGGCCTTTACCCCGCAGCTTAGTCATGCTGCACTGCACTCTGAACGGGGGGCGCTACTCAAGGCCTTCTTGACGACAGGAAAGGATATGAAGCGCGATGGGGGCGTTGCCGTCCTTAATGCGAGCGATAGGGAAGCTTGTTTGAATTTATTTTCTACGCTTGCCGACTACGGCGTATTTGTGGTTCCAACAGGCGAGGTTGAATCCTGGCTACCCGCAATGTCAATTATTGATCCGGCCAGTTGAAGTTTGAAGTTTTCATGCTGCATATTT
>DMQT01000132.1:712-4714 GCA_003455595.1 Betaproteobacteria bacterium | reverse complement strand
CATCCAGCAGCGCGTTCTGCCCTCATGAGGCAGGCGCGTATTACCTCACTGACGTGGGTACTGTCAGCAACACAATCGATCTGTTTGCCAAAGACCACAAGCCGCCTGTTCACACCTACGGCATCATCACTGTTGATTTTGATCTGGATCCTGAGACTGGCAGATGGATATGGTTTGATGGTGAGCAAAATCAATCCCCGCGCAAGAACCAGGATGGTTGGCGTCTTGGCAGCAAGAGGTTACATGTCACACGCGAAGGCGCAGAAGCCGAGCTTCAGCGCGAGATGGTCAAAAACGGTGACCGTGTAACCAAGGTGTATGACCTGCCCGACGATATGACTGCGCTGAAAAAAATCCGTAGCGCCCACCATCCAGACCGCAACGCCGATGCCGACGTGGATCTCTATCAGGCTGTTGTCGAGAAGCTGGACAGGATGCGCACGGTGAATCAGTGAACCATACCGAAGCCTGACCGAGTTCTGACCCGCACAAACCACCCTTGCCCGGTGGGTTTTTATCACAGTGAAACATCGCACCGCTTCACTTCTCCACCGTTCTCCCCCAAACAAAGCAAGTACTTAGGCCATTCTTCGGAGTAGCCTTTTTGCTCTCTTGGGCTCAGCATTAAGCATTAGGTCTGTATAGGCTCCAAGGCATAATCGCGCCATGATGTCGCTACAGCCTTAGATAGGCAGGAAATCAGCTGAGGGCAGAGCGTATCTACCTTAATCGAGAACACCATTCCACATACGGACGACATCATCAAAGCTGACCAGGCACAGCCAAAATCCTGGTTAAAGAAACTTGGCCCAGGCTTGATAACGGGCGCCGCCGATGATGACCCCAGTGGCATCGCCACCTATTCACAGGCCGGCGCGCAGTTCGGCTTCAGTATGCTGTGGACTGTGTTGCTAACCTACCCTCTGATGGTGGGCATTCAGGTAGTGAGTGCCAAAATCGGCCGTGTCAGCGGTCATGGACTTGCCACCAACATACGCCAGCATTATCCCGCAAAGCTGCTCTACGCCATCGTCGGACTGCTGTTGATAGCCAATACGATCAATATCGCTGCCGATGTTGCCGCCATGGCGGACGCTTTGAAACTAATGATAGGGGGACCCACCCAATGGTATGCCGTTGGCTTCGGCGTAATCTCACTGTTGCTACAGATATTCATTCCGTACAGGCGTTACGTGCGGGTATTGAAATGGTTAACGGTCTCATTGCTCGCGTACGTTGCCACCGCGTTCGTTGTCCATATCCCATGGACACAGGTACTGATCAACACCCTGTTCCCACACTTATCCTGGAAGCCGGAATACATCATTACCGTCGTTGCCGTATTCGGTACCACCATCAGTCCTTACCTGTTCTTCTGGCAGGCTTCACAAGAGGTTGAGGAATTGCAAGCCAATCCCCAGGCCCGTGCGTTGAAAGATGCGCCTGAGCACGCACGTGGCAATTTTCGCCGTATCAAGATAGATACGTATATCGGCATGGCATTTTCCAATCTGGTCGCATTCTTTATTATTTTGACGACTGCCATCACGCTACATCTACATGGCATGACCGAAATTCAAACCTCTGCACAGGCTGCTGCGGCACTGCGTCCGATTGCCGGCGATTTTGCTTTCTGGCTGTTTAGTGCTGGCATCATTGGTACCGGCTTACTCGCCATTCCGGTATTGGCTGGCTCTGCCGCGTATGCGCTAGCGGGTGCATTTAATTGGCGTAATAGCCTGGAATTAAAGCCCAATGAGGCCAGAGGTTTCTATGGCGTGATTGCCATCGCGACCTTGATTGGTGTTGGGTTGTGTTTTACCCCCATTGATCCAATCAAAGCGCTGTATTGGAGCGCGGTCATCAACGGTGTCATTTCCGTACCTATTATGGTGGTAATGATGCTGATGGCGGCGCACACCGAGGTCATGGGGCAATTCGTGATTTCACCCAGACTGAAGGTGCTGGGCTGGATTTGTACTGCTGTCATGGCATTCGCCGTGATCGCGATGTTTTGGTCGCTGGCTCAGTCATATTAACGCCCAGGTGCTGCCCTATCGGTCTGCCTGGATCCGCTGTCTTCGATATTTTTCAGGTTGTATCCATTGGCACGGCTTAATTCGCCCGAATCAGCAATACCGGTTTGCTGGCAACACGCACCACGCCCTCGGCGACGCTACCCAGCAGCAGGTGATTCAAGCCGCGCCGACCATGTGTGCCGATAACAATCAGATCAGCCGACCAGCTGTCGGCCTCACTGGCAATGGCTTCCGGAATACGCTGACCAAGCGTGGCGATTTCAATGAGCTTCGTATCGAATTTGACGCCAGCAGCGTGCGCGGCTGCTTCGGCACGATGCAGAATGTCGGCACCGTTCTTGGTCAAGATGTCCCAGATGTCAACCGGGTCGGGCAACTCCGCGCCCCAGTTCACATTGACCAGTTCAACCGCATGCACGATATGCAATTGCGCCTGTAATTCAACGGCCAGCCTGATTGCCTCATGTAATGCCCGTTCACCTGTCTCGCTGCCGTCCACTGTCACCAAAATACGCTTGTACATAATGCCTCCTTGAAATGATGCGGGTCTCGTTACGAAAACGCTACGCCCCTCAAGCTGATGCTGCCTGTTCGGCTGGGTTTGCTTTCAATATCCCAGCCCGCAGGCTCGCTACGTGAACCTGCCTGAAGACCAATGTTAATCAGGATGATTTTCATGACCGGATCCCCATGACAAGCCAGCGGCGATGAGGTATCGGGTGACGCTCAGGCATTCTGCGCATGCACCAGTGCCGAAACACAGTGCCCGGGAGCCCCTCGGATTTAAAGGAAACCGGCTGCACGAGAGCGTGACCTGGAAAGTGTGATTCGAATCATTCAAAATTCTGCCGATGGAAGTGCGTACTCGTGCACTTCGGACAAGGGGGAATGTGACCTGGTTTATGAAAATGCAATTTTTGACCGCATTGATCGCAAACCAGCGTCCCTAGCCCGATGAGTTCGCCGCTATGATATTCGGCGTTTGCCGCCAGCAATTTTAATTGACTTAGCGCTACCGTGGTCTGATCTGCCGCTTCGGAAAAACGCACCCAGAATTCGTGCTTGATCAACGCCACGTCAAAACCCAGCCAATCCTTCAATGCCTTGCCGGTCATATCCAGATACCACGCAGCATTGATCAGATCGCGTTTCACATAGTGTTCCAGCTTGACGATTTCCTCATCATCAAACTTGTTCAAAGCCACGATATCGCGACGAACCACATCCATCATGTCGTGGACGACAGCGCCGCTTTGATGTGCTTTCTGCAGCGCCTTCTCCAGCAACAGCTCATAAGCTTCACCCATGGCCTCGACAGGATCGTGTGGCGGCAGTAATTCTTTCATTTTCCGTATTCCTTTCAATGGTGTTACAGCGCCCGATTGTGCTGAAACAATCGGGGGACTGAACCAGGCGCAAGGGTTCCAATCTTCTGGTCCTTTTAGCCCAGCAATTCTTTTTCGAGGTCATCCAAGGCTTTACGTATTTCCCCCAGGATAAGCCTGTCTGCAAGGTTTTGATCGATCTCCGGCACGTCCCAATCAAATATTGCACGATATTTTTCGGCCAGATTTTTCACGTCAGCGATGATTTCACTCCGATGCCCTTCCAATTCCAGTTCTTCAATTTTTGCCATTTCCTGATCTCCTTCTTAGTTATGGGTCTGTGTTGAGTCATCGACGCCGATGGAACCTTGCGCCGCAAGCGTACCGGCAGAGGTGGGCTTGCCCTTTAGTATCCATTCGAAGGCGACACCTATCATCGCGCCCAGAATCGGCCCCACCACATAAATCCAGGCTGTGCCGAGGTCACCCCGCACTAGGTCCGGCGCCAATGAACGTACCGGATTCATCGAAGCGCCGCTGATCGGTGCTGCCCAAAGACCCGCCAGCGCAATATATCCACCCACTGCAATGGCGCCATTGGCGCCGATGTTGCGTGCCCCTGCGGCTGTGCCCAGGAT
>DMQT01000132.1:0-571 GCA_003455595.1 Betaproteobacteria bacterium | reverse complement strand
TAGCCCGGTACCCGGCGCCACGGAAAGTTACGCCGCACCGCGAATGCCAGGGTGACTGCCGGGTTCAAATGCGCCCCGCTCACAGTGCCCATAAAGTAGATGATCACCATCACCATCAGCCCGGGCGCAACCACGATCATGCCCAGACTGACAGCGCCGCCGCTCTTGGCAGCAACCACCCCGCCCCCCGCAGCGACAAGAACCAGCAGGAACGTGCCCCAAGTCTCGGCGAAGAGACGACGCCATTCATGTGCCGGATCCAGGAAATCGGGAGACACCTGCTTCTGAATCATCCGTTCCTGCTGCGCCGTGTTATCCCGGTCTGCGTCAAATATTGTCATACACCCCTCAGCGAGTTGTTACATCAGTCTTGCTTGGAAAGCTGCTTGCGGATCGACAGCAATTCCTGCCGGCGCTTGGCATCAGTTGTAGGGTAGTGCATTTTAAGCGCCTTGAAGGTATCGAGAATAATCCGGGAAATGATCAACCGCGCGTTCTCCTTGTCGTCGGCGGGAACCACATACCAGGGCGCATCGCACGTGCTGGTGGCGCTCAGGCATTCCTCGTAGGC
>DMQT01000149.1:2971-3100 GCA_003455595.1 Betaproteobacteria bacterium | reverse complement strand
GCAGGCGGCGCGCACGCTGCTGAACGAGCGTGTGCAGCGCAGCCAGCAGGCGCTGGCGGCGGGCAACGTCACGCTGGATTTTGCCAGCGCCGAGGTCGTCGCGCTGCAAACCACCGAGCGCCAGATCAA
>DMQT01000149.1:417-2949 GCA_003455595.1 Betaproteobacteria bacterium | reverse complement strand
GAACTGGAACGCAGCCAGCTGCAAAACCGCGCCAGTTTGAACAGCCTGCTGGGGCTGGCGGGCGATGCCCAGGTGGTGCTGGTCGGCGCACCGCAGGCCGGTTTGCTGGATACGGTAGCGGTGCAACAGGATTTAACGGCGCGGCTTAACCAGCGTCCCGATTTGCAGGCCTTGCGCGCCGGCTACACCTCGCAGGAAGAAAAATTTCGCGGCGCGGTGCTGGCGCAATATCCGGCGCTCAACCTCGGCCTGACGCGGGCGCGCGACACCAGCGGGCTGTACACCATGGGTTTCGGCATGACGTTGTCGTTGCCGATTTTCAACCGCAATCGCGGCAATATTGCGATTGAGAAAGCCACGCGCAGCAAACTGTTCGATGAATACCAGGATCGCCTCAACAGCGCGCAGAGTGAAATCACCATCGCGCTGGACAACCTGCCGCTGCTACAAGCCCAGCTCCAGCGCACGCAGGACGGCATCACCCTGCTGAAAAATGTGGCGCAGCGCGCGCAGAGCGCGTTCGAAGCGGGCAACCTGCTGGCACCGGATTACGTGCGCCTGCAAACTGCACTGCTCGACAAGCAAACCGAAGCGATCAACTTGCAGGAGGCGCTGATGGAACAGCAGATTGCGCTGGAAACCCTGCTTGGTCCTGCGCTCCCCACCCAAAATTCATCTAGGAGTTCGTCTTGAACGCGCACCCTTTATTGCTGCTAATCGTTACCCTGACCTTCACGCCGGCCTACGCCGCCGATGCGCCCAGCGTGCTGGTGCAAACCGTGCCGCTCAAACAGCAAACACTGACCGACAGCGTATCCGGCTACGGCGTGGTGTCGCCCGATACCGGCAGCCTGCAAAGCATCAGCCTGCCGCGTGCCGGGCAGATACTGGCGTTGCGGGTGAGCGCCGGGCAGGTGGTGAAAAAGGGTGCGCTATTACTGGAGTTCGGCACCGGTACCGATGCCGCACTGGCGTATCAGCAGGCCGCGACGGCGGTACGCTTTGCCGCCAGCGAAGTGGCGCGGGTGACGCAACTGGTGGGCCAGCAACTGGCGACGCAGTCACAATTGGCCAGTGTGCAAAAAACCCTTGCCGATGCGCAAACGGCACTGCGTGCGCAGCAAAAAATCGGCGCGGGTAAAGCCAGCGAACGCGTCATCGCACCATTTGACGGCGTGGTGGTGGCGCTACAGGCCGCGCAGGGCGACCGTTTGGCTGCCGGTGCGCCGCTGCTGCAATTGGCGCGTGCCGGTGGGCAACGCGTGCTGCTGGGCGTAGAGCCGGAGGATGTGAGCAAGGTGCGCGCCGGCATGGCAGTGCGGGTGGCATCGGTGTTCGCCAGCAATCACGTGGTGCAAGGCCGGGTAGTGCAGGTATTCGGCATGATTAATCCGCAGACCCAGTTCGTCGACGTGCTGGTGACGCTGCCGGCAGGCGGTCTGCTGGCGGGAACGCGGGTACGTGCCGATATCGATGTCGGCCAGCATGCGGCCTGGGTGGTGCCGCGTTCGGCGGTGCTGCGCGATGGGCATGGTGCGTATCTGTACCAGGTGCAGGCGGGCAAGGCAAAGCGCGTCAATGTCAGCACCGGGCTGGAACAGAACGGCGTGATGGCGGTGCAGGGCACGGGACTGCTGCAAGCGCCGGTGGTCAGCCTGGGCAATTATGAATTGCACGATGGCATGGCCGTGCGCGGGGGCGCACAAAAATTAATCCAGCGCGGAGCGACACGATGAATTTTACCCAGTGGATGCAGGGCCATCGTCGCTCGATTCTGTTCCTGCTGGTGTTGCTGGCGCTGGCCGGGGCGCTGGCGGCGTTCAAGCTGCCGGTGACTTTGTTTCCTGCGGTAGATTTTCCGCGTGTGCTGGTGACGCTGGACGCAGGTGATCGTCCGGCCGATCTGATGATGCTGGCGGTGACGCAGCCGGTGGAAGAAGCGGTGCGTCGTGTGCCGGGGGTGCGCGATGTGCGCTCGACCACCAGCCGGGGCTCGGCGGAAGTGTCGGTGAGCTTCGACTGGGGCATCGACATGGGGCTGGCAACCTCGCAGATCAACCAGGCGGTGGCGCAAGTCATGCCCAGCCTGCCGCCCGGCACGCAGTCGTCGACCAAGCGCATGGACCCGACGGTGTTTCCGATATTGGCCTACAGCCTGACTTCGGCGACCGAGTCGCAAACTGCGCTGTACGACCTGGCGCGCTATCAATTGCGCCCGCTGCTGTCGAGCGTGAACGGCGTGGCGCGTATCGAAGTGATGGGCGGCGCGCAGGCCGAGTATCAGGTGAGCGTCGATCCGGCGCGGCTGCTGGCGTATGGATTAACACTCGGCGACGTTGCGCAGGCGCTGTCCGCTGCCAACGTCGTCACCGCCGTGGGGCGGCTGGAAGACCATTACAAACTCTATCTGGCCATCGCCGACACGCGCCTGCGCAACGTCAAGCAGATCGGTGCCACCATCATCAAATCCGGCAACAGCGGCATCGTGCGGCTGGAGGATGTGGCCAAGGTGAGCGACGGCGTGGTGCCGCA
>DMQT01000149.1:0-201 GCA_003455595.1 Betaproteobacteria bacterium | reverse complement strand
TCCGACGTGAAGCTCGCCAACTGGTACGACCAGAGTGTGCTGGTGCTCGATTCCGCCGCCAGCGTGCGCGATGCGATTCTGATCGGCACCGGGCTGGCGGTGCTGGTGCTGTTCGCGTTTCTGCGCAACCTCAAAATCACGCTGATCGCCGCCGTTGTCGTGCCCACCGTGCTGGCGGCCACCGTGGTGCTTCTGTACGCG
>DMQT01000260.1:309-4613 GCA_003455595.1 Betaproteobacteria bacterium | reverse complement strand
GCTTACTGCAGGCCAGAAATATATTCCGATACGGCCTTCATTTCCTGGTCGGTCATCTTGGCAGCGATGGTGCGCATCATTTTGGCACCGTCGTTGGCACGAATACCGAGGCGGAAGTTGTTCAGCTGGGTGTAGATGTACGTGCCATGCTGGCTGGCCAGACGCGGGAACTCAACTGGAATACCTGCGCCGGTTGGACCGTGGCACGCTGCACAGGCCGGTACGCCGCTACCTGGATTGCCGCCCTTGAATATTTTCTCACCTTGCGCGACCAGGGCTTTGTCCTTGGCCTTGCCTGGCTTTTCTACCTGTTCCGAGAAATAGGCACCCAGATTTTTCATGTCGTCCGGGGTCAGGTTGTTAGACGTCACAATGCCCTGCATGATGGCATTCTTGCGGTCGCCCGACTTAAAGTTGGTCAGTTGCTTAGTGATATAATGCGCACCCTGACCTGCCAGTTTCGGATTGTTTGGGTCAATACTGTTGCCGTCAGCACCGTGGCACGCAGCACAAACGCTGGTGGCAAGTTGCTGTGCTTTGGCTGGATCGCCAGGCGCCGAGACTTCAGCATTGGCGGGGGAGAGTGCAGTGAATGCGGCAAACGCGGCAAAAGCCATGGTGTATTTCATTGTAAATTCCTCAACCCTTACATTCTGAAAAGCTAATATTTTATCTGCGTTTTAGTTTCGACGCCAGTTCCCTCAGGACTTCTTTATATGAATCTGTTCCAACAGGCGGTGTTTTACACCACAGTGAACCATCTACGAGACCTGCCGCCGGAGAGTACGGCGGAGATCGCGTTTGCCGGACGCTCCAATGCGGGCAAGTCAAGCGCCATCAACACGCTGGCCAATCGCACCCGGCTGGCGTTTGTCAGCAAAACACCGGGGCGTACCCAGCACCTCAATTATTTCAGCTTGGGGCAGAACCGTTTCATGGTGGATTTGCCCGGTTATGGTTACGCCAAAGTGCCGGGTGCCGTCAAAGACCACTGGCGTGAACTCTTGGCGCAGTATCTGGCCGAACGGCCACAACTCAAGGGGCTAATTCTGATCATGGATTCGCGTCATCCGATGACCGAGTTGGATAGCCAGATGCTGGCGTGGTTTTTACCCACCGGCAAACCGGTGCATTGTCTGCTGACCAAGAGTGACAAACTGAACCGCAGCGATTCGATGAGTGTATTGCGTCAGGTTAAAGCCGCACTGGAAGCGTTGTCGCCTAACTACAGCGCGCAACTGTTTTCCAGCCCGAAGCGCGTTGGCATGGATGAAGTGGGTGAGGTGGTGGGACGCTGGCTCGGTATCACCACGGATGACGGGCACAAAAGAGCCCCGGTTAAAGGGGAGTAAAACCGGGGCCGAAAATGCTTCAACTAGTGTCGAAGCGCCCGCTCAGGGAGGAGAAGCGGGAGACGGCAATGAACCGTCTGCAAGTTAAGAGGGGCGTATTTCAAAGAAGTTCACAAATTTTTTTAACGATTTTAATTGATTGATTTATATAAGATTATGAGCGTTGATGCCAAGTATCCTTTAATCCGTATGCGGCGCATGCGTCGTGATGATTTTTCGCGCCGCCTGATGCGTGAAAATCAGTTGACGGTGAATGACCTGATTTATCCAGTGTTCGTGCTGGAAGGCGCTGGGCGACGCGAGGCAGTGGCCTCCATGCCTGGCGTAGAGCGGCTGTCGTTGGATAATCTGCTGCCGGTCGCGGCCGAATGTGTGCGCTTGGGGATTCCGGCGTTGGCCTTGTTTCCGGTGATTGATACAGCGCACAAATCTCTGGATGCGGCAGAGGCATTCAATCCTGACGGGCTGGTGCCACGCGTAATACGTGCGCTGAAGCAGCAGTTTCCTGCGCTGGGTGTGATCACCGACGTGGCACTGGATCCCTATACCAGCCACGGCCAGGACGGCTTGATTGACGCTTCGGGCTACGTCGTGAACGATGCAACCGTGGCCGTGCTAATGCGGCAAGCGGTGACGCACGCCGAAGCCGGTGCAGATGTCGTCGCGCCTTCAGACATGATGGATGGGCGCGTGGGCGAAATTCGTCGAGCGCTCGATGCTGCAGGCTATATCCATACCCGCATCCTGGCATATGCGGCCAAGTATGCATCCAGTTTCTACGGCCCGTTCCGCGATGCGGTAGGCTCTGCGACCAATCTGGCAGGCGGTAATAAAGATACTTACCAGATGGATCCCGCCAACAGTGACGAAGCCTTGCGCGAAGTGGCGCTGGACATTCAGGAAGGCGCCGACATGGTGATGGTAAAGCCGGGTATGCCGTATCTGGATGTGGTGCGGCGTGTGAAGGACAGTTTTGGTGTGCCAACCTACGTCTATCAAGTGAGTGGCGAGTATGCGATGCTGAAGGCGGCTGCGGCCAATGGCTGGCTGGACGAGAAAAAAACCGTTATGGAATCTCTGCTATGCTTTAAACGCGCAGGGGCCGATGGCATATTGACGTATTTTGCCTTGGATGCGGCGCATTGGCTTAGCGAACGATAAGCGTGTGGTGGGTTTTGATTTCAATATCTTGAAGTTCTATCCGTTACATAGATATATACATATTCGGATTAGTTAGGACTTTCCAAAATGACATCTCATTCCAAGCATTCACCAAATGACGCAGGTACGCCGCGCAAAAAACCTGTAGATGAATGGGCTGAGACGATCCATGCGTTCGAGTCACCATTTCAATTAAAGGATATGACTGCACCTACTGGCGCGGGTCTCACAGAGACTATCACCAAGATTGACGAGCATCGCTTCAAGATACGACTTGCGCATTCGGATGACCGCGCTAATACGGCCAGCATGTTGGTGCAAAAAATGTATGCCACGCGGGGTTATCCAGCCAATCCCGTCAAGCGTGGCGCAATGCGCTTTACCCTGATGGCTTATCAGGGCGATAAGATAGTCGGCACGATTACGCTCGCACTGGATTCAGAGCAAGGATTGTTGGCCGATCAGTTGTACAAGACCGAGGTGGATAAATTGCGCGCTACGGGTAGGCGCGTGGGTGAACTAACCAAGCTGGCAATAGACCGTCATGCAGGTAGCAAACAGATTTTTGCCGGCTTGCTACATATTGCCTATATATATGCCATTCGTATTTATGACTATACCGATGTGGTGATGGAAATCGTGCCGCGCCATATGGACTATTACGTGAAAATGCTGGGCTGCGAGCCGTGGGGCGAGGAGCGGCTGAATCCCAGGGTTAATTTTCCGGTGAGCTTGCTCCGCTTAAGCCGGGACTATGTGGATGGCATGATCCAGACTTATGGCGGCAAGAATTCACAAAGTGGCACGCGTACGCTCTACCCTTACTTTTTTTCCAAGGCGGACGAAGACGGCATCATGCAACGGCTGATGCGGGGTGAGTGAATGGGCGTTATGGCAGATTTCGATTATTCCACCGCATTTTCGCGCAATATCGGTTGGTTGACACCCGCGGAGCAGGCATCTCTGCGCGGCAAGCGCGTGGCGATAGCCGGCCTGGGTGGCGCAGGCGGGGTGCACGTACTGACCCTGGCCAGGCTTGGCGTGGGTGCGTTCAATCTGGCTGATTTCGACACCTTCGATGTAGTGAACTTCAACCGCCAGGCCGGTGCGGCCATGTCCACCCTGGGCCAGAACAAAGCCGCAGTGATGACCCGCGCGGCTCAGGACATCAACCCTGAACTCGATGTAAAGATTTTTTCTCAAGGGGTTCAACCTGACAATCTGGATGCTTTTCTGGATGGAGTTGATTTGTATGTAGATGGCCTCGATTACTTCGTTTTCGATGTTCGGCGCATGGTGTACGCCGCTTGCCGGGAGCGCGGCATCCCCATTACCTTTGCAGTACCGCTGGGCATGGGTGCTTCGCTGATCAATTTTTTGCCTGGTGGGCCAAGTTTTGAAGATTATTTCCGCCTGCAAGGCCACCCGGAGTCAGAATGGTCGATCCGTTTTCTGGTCGGAGTGGCGCCGGGTTTGCTGCACCGTCACTACCTTGCTGCACCCGAATTCGTAGACTTCCTCACTCACCGGGTGCCCTCTACCGGCATTGCCTGCCAATTCTGTGCCGGCATGGCGGGGGCGACTGCGGCCAAGCTGCTGCTGGGGCGTGGAAAAGTCGCGGGTGCACCGCATTCCATCCAGTTCGACGGCTACACGGGTCAATTCAAAAAATGCTGGCGGCCAGGCGGCAATGCGCACCCGTTACAACGGCTGGCAATTGCCTATGTCAACCGCCGTCTTAAGAAAGTCTAGTACAGGATTCACCTGGTTTCACCTGGTTTCACCTGGTTT
>DMQT01000260.1:0-160 GCA_003455595.1 Betaproteobacteria bacterium | reverse complement strand
ATATGAATGACGCGCGGTTGAGATCAAGCAGACAAAATCAAGCTGAACAATCCTGTCTATAGCCCTCATACGCCTGTAATCACGAGATTGGTGTTGATTCTTTTGGGAGCTCTATGGTTGGTTGGATAGACGTTAGTCTAGTTTGAATTGTTTGTTGTCG
>DMQT01000262.1 GCA_003455595.1 Betaproteobacteria bacterium | reverse complement strand
GGCGGCTCCGAGGCGATCCGCTCGAATCAGGCGATTGCAGCGTGCGTGCGCGAAGGGCTGGCGGCGGCGGGTTTGCCGGAGACTTCGGTGCAGGTCATCACGACGACCGACCGCGCTGCGGTGGGCGAGTTAATCACCATGCGCGAGTATGTCGACGTGATTGTGCCGCGCGGCGGCAAAGGGCTGATCGAACGCCTGATGAACGATGCGCGCATTCCGGTCATCAAGCATCTGCACGGCGTATGCCATGTGTATGTGGACGACCACGCCGATGTCGACAAGGCGGTGCGCATCGCCGACAACGCCAAAACCAGCCGCTACGGTACCTGCAACACCACCGAAACGCTGCTGCTGGCGCGCGCCATCGCGGCTGACGTGCTGCCGAAAATCGCTGCGATTTACACTGCCAAGGGTGTGGAGATGCGCGGCTGTGAGGCATCGCGCCGGATTGTGGACATGAATGTTGCCAGCGAAGAAGACTGGATTACCGAGTACCTCGCGCCGATTATCTCGATTCGCGTGGTGGACGACATGGACGCGGCCATTACGCATATCAATACCTATGGCTCGCAGCATACCGACGCGATTGTGACTGAAGATTACACGCGGGCGCGGCGCTTCTTGCGTGAGGTCGATTCCAGCAGCGTGATGGTGAACGCTTCAACGCGCTTTGCCGATGGCTTTGAATACGGCCTGGGCGCAGAAATCGGCATTTCCACCGACAAAATCCACGCGCGCGGGCCGGTCGGGCTGGAAGGGCTGACCTCGCAGAAGTGGGTGGTGCTGGGCGATGGGCACGTGCGTGGATAACGCCCGTCCGGCCACATATTGAATCCCATCGGTATTTTCGGCGGCACTTTCGACCCGATTCACTTTGGCCACTTGCGCCTGGCGGAGGAGATGGCCGAGGCGCTATGTCTGGCCAGCGTGCGTTTCATCCCGGCGGGGACGCCGCCACACCGCACCCGGCCGCGCACCGACGCGCACCTGCGCCTGGAGATGGTGCGGCTGGCGATTGCGGGCAATCCGCACTTTGTGCTGGATGACCGCGAAGTCGGTTTGCCGCGGCTGTCCTATACGGTTGAAACGCTCACTTCGTTGCGTGCGGAGGTCGGCCCGGATCAGCCGTTATGCCTGCTGCTCGGCGCGGATGCGTTTCTCGGTCTGACCAGCTGGTATCGCTGGCAGGATTTGTTCACGCTGGCGCATATCGCCGTGGCACACCGCCCCGGCTTTCCGCAAAGCACCTGGAAGGATGCCATGCCCGAGGCACTGCGCGCCGAACTGGAACGGCGCATGGCGCATGCGCAGGATCTGACCAGCTGCGCGGCCGGGCTGATCGTGACGCGCCCGATCACCGCGCTGGATATTTCCGCTACGCATATTCGCGATACTTTGCGGGCTGCGCGCAGCCCGCGCTATTTGCTGCCTAATGCGGTTCTCGACTATATTCAGTCCAATCACCTCTATTTACCGGAAAACTAATGGAAATCAACGAAATTACTGCCGCCGTCGTGGACGCGCTGGAAGACATCAAAGGCGAAGACATTGTAGTGCTGGACGTCAGCCACCTGACCTCGATGTTCGATCGTATGGTTATTGCCAGCGCAGATTCGACGCGTCAGACCAAGGCGNNGAAGGCTTGAATTCGGGCGAATGGGTGTTGCTCGACCTGGGCAGCGTGGTGGTGCATGTGATGCAGCCCGCAGTGCGCCAGTACTACAACCTGGAAGAATTGTGGAGCGCAGCGCAAGCGCAACGCACGGCGCGTAACGCGGCGCATTAACGCGCCCTTAGCCGCAAACCAATGAAACTGCGCATTATCGCGGTGGGGCAAAAAATGCCCGCCTGGGTGGAAGCCGGATTCGATGAATATGCGCGTCGCATGCCGCGCGAAGCGACGCTGGAACTGGTGGCGCTCAAGCCGGAAAAACGCGCCAGCGGCAAAACCGACGTGCAGATCAAAGAAGCCGAGTGCGACCGCATTCTGGCCGCGTTGCCGCGTGATGCGACGGTGTGGGCGCTGGATGAACACGGTGCCGAACTCACTACGCTGGAACTGGCCGATGCGTTGCGCGGCTGGCAAGGCGCGGGACGCGATACCGCATTTGTGATTGGCGGTGCCGATGGTCTGCACGATGCGGTCAAGCAGCGTGCCAACAAACTGATGGCGCTGTCGCGCCTGACCTTGCCGCATGGCATGGTGCGGGTGCTGCTGGCCGAGCAACTGTACCGCGCCTGGAGCGTGACGCAAAATCATCCTTACCATCGGGAATAAGGGCTCCTTAAATGACTAATTTGAACATACGTTGCTATGTATTCGGGATGGCTGTTAGGCGCGAAACGCAGCGAATGGTTGTTCCATTCACAAGTTTTGCAACGCCGGGATGCGCTCAAATCGACCCCAGCGTATGTCCAAGTTAATCATTAACGAGCTCTAAGGAACAACCAGCATGCCCAATATTGCTTCGCGCATTTATCTGGCCTCGCGCTCACCGCGTCGGCGCGAATTGTTGCGCCAGATTGGAGTGCATTACGAAATGTTGCTGCTGCGTGAATCTGCTGACCGCGAGGACGTCGATGAAACTCCGTTGCCGGACGAGTCCAGCGTCGCGTATGTCGAGCGCATCGCATATACCAAGGCTACGACCGGCTGGGCGCGCCTGATGCAGCGCAGCATCCCGCGCTACCCGGTGCTGGGTGCGGATACGTCGGTGGTGGTAGATAACCAGATCCTGGGCAAGCCGGTGAACAGTCAGGCAGCGTGCGACATGCTGCGCAAACTGGCCGGGCGCAGCCATGAGGTGGTGACAGGTGTCGCACTGGCTTATGAAGGGCGCTGCGAAGCACTGGTGAGCACTTCAATTGTTACATTCAGGCCGATGGACGAGGCCGAAGTGCGTGCCTACGTCAGCACAGGCGAGCCGTTGGACAAGGCAGGTGGTTACGCGATTCAGGGGCGTGCCGCGTCGTTCGTCACGCATCTCGCGGGCAGTTATTCCGGCGTGATGGGGCTGCCCTTGTTTGAAACGGCGCAATTGCTGGAACGCTTCGGCATCAAGTTATTCGAATAAGCCGGTAAACAAAAAAATGAGCGAAGAAATACTGATCAACGTCACGCCGCAGGAAACGCGCGTCGCGGTGATGCACCTGGGTGTGGTGCAGGAATTGCATATCGAGCGTATCAGCCTGCTGGGACTGGTCGGCAATGTGTATTTCGGCAAGGTGTGCCGGGTGTTGCCGGGCATGCAGTCGGCGTTCATCGATATCGGCCTGGAGCGCGCGGCGTTTCTGCACGTGGCAGATATATGGGAAGGCCGTCACACCGGTGGCGAGGAACGCCCGATTGAGCGCATCCTGTTTGAGGGGCAGGGCGTGGTGGTGCAGGTCATCAAGGATCCGATCGGCACCAAGGGCGCGCGGCTGTCTACCCAGATCAGCTTTGCCGGGCGCTTTCTGGTGTATCTGCCGCAGGAAACGCACATTGGTATTTCACAGAAGATCGAGGACGAAACCGAACGCGAACTGTTGCGTCAGAAACTCCAGCATATGTTGCCCGAGGGCGAGTCTGGCGGTTTCATCATCCGCACCATGGCCGAGCAGGCGGAAGACCGCGAGTTGCAGGACGATATTGATTACCTGCGTCGTCTGTGGGCGGATATTCAGCAAAAGGCCAAATCCGCGCCGCTCAAGACCATGCTGTATCAGGAGTTGAACCTGTCGTTGCGGGTGTTGCGCGATTTCGCGAATGAAGAAACCGACCGGATTCTGGTCGATTCGCGCGAAACCTATCAGAAACTGCTGAGCTTTGCCGAAAGTTACACGCGTGGTGTGGCGGATAAACTCAGCCATTACGCGGCCGAGCGCCCGTTGTTCGACCTGTACGTCATCGAGGAAGAGATCGAAAAAGCGCTGGCGCGTCGCGTCGATCTGAAATCCGGTGGTTATCTCATTATCGATCAGACCGAGGCGCTCACTACGGTGGATGTGAACACCGGCGGCTTTGTCGGCGTGCGCAATTTCGACGACACTATTTTCAAGACCAATCTGGAGGCGGCACAAGCGATTGCGCGCCAGTTGCGGCTACGTAATCTGGGGGGGATTATCATTGTCGATTTTATCGACATGGATAACCATGGCCACCGGGAAGAAGTGTTTTCAGAATTCAAGAAAGCGCTGGCGCGCGACCACACGCGCATGACAGTGAACGATTTTTCTTCGCTGGGACTGGTGGAAATGACGCGCAAGCGTACCCGCGAGAGTCTGGCGCATGTGCTGTGTCAGCCTTGCCCAACCTGCCAGGGACGCGGCGAGGTGAAAACCGCGCAAACCGTGTGTTATGAAATTCTGCGTGAAATCGTGCGCGAAGCGCGTCAGTTCAATGCGCGTGAATTCCGCATTCTGGCGTCGCAGCAGGTGATTGATCTGTTTCTGGAAGAGGAATCGCAGAGCCTGGCCCAGCTTGGCGACTTTATCGGCAAGCCCGTGTCGCTACAGGTGGAAAGTCTCTACACCCAGGAGCAGTACGACGTGATTCTGATTTAATTTCCGTTAGACCAGCCTTAAACGGCTGCCAGTCTGCGCAGCGCCCGGCGCATCTTCTGTCATTTCGTTGTCCAATAATTCAATCAGAAACAGCAGGTCATTGTAGGTGTTCATGCTGAATCCCTGCCGTTCTCCGCCGCGATCGTCGTACAGCAGGCCTTTGAGATAGTTGCGGCAAGGGGCGCTGGGCCACAGCTGGATGATGCGCTCTACCACGTGCGAAAAACTCTGCAGGTCGGGACCTTTTTCTTCTTCGACAGTATTTTCCCAGGTCGGCGTAACCAGGTTAAAGCGGCGTTTAAAATCAGTCAGGCTGCTGTCAAACGCGTCGCGCATATTGTGTTTGCGGTAGATGTCAAACAGCACATACCAAGCCTGCGGATGGCTAACCGGCGTGCTGGCGATGTGTTCCTGCAGTAGCTCAACTGCGCGCTGCGGATAGCCGAGCGTACAGAATACCGACGCTTCTTCGGTAACTTTGCTGAGCGATGAAACGATAATCTGCTGGGGATTTTCCCAGGCGGGTTCGGCTTTCACAGGTTGAACTTGTGCCGCCAGTTGGTCTTTAATCGCATCACCCATATGCGCCTGAATAGGCGGTGCGATTGGGGCGGGCATGGTCACGGAAACGGGCGTTTCCGGCAATTCATTCCACGTGGTGTCACGGAAATCAACAATGTCATCAACACGGCGGTGCATGGTATTTCGGCGTAGCCAGTACCGCCCGAGCGCCGTTAACAAGATCAGTCCGGCCAACGGCAGCAGATAGGTGCTGGATAACAGCGTATTGGGCCGCGCGGGGGCTGCCAATGGTTTGATGACGACGGGCTGCCTGGCTGTGCTTGCTTGCAAGGCTGCCAGTGCCTGTCGGGTTTGCGTCAGTTGCATCTTCAACGCGGTGATGTCGTCGTCCAGTTGATCGGCGGTATTGTTTTGCAGTTCAACTTGCTGGCGTTTGAGGCTGGCCAGCAATGCCGGTTTGAGCGGGTGTTGCCCCGGCAAAAAAGCCAGGCTAGGGCTGATGCGCAGTATCATGCCACCGCGCTGCGCTGAGGCGGCTTCAGTGCGGGGCGCAGACGATTCAATCACCAGCGTGGCATGCGGCGACTGCGTTGCAGGTGCTGGGCGCGCGTGCTGTGTGTGCGGGGTCGCTGCTGGCGCGTTACGAACTGGGTGGCGCGGGCGTGCGGGGGCGGTCCGACGTGCGGCCGGCTGGGTTGCCGTGGACGCAAGATGAGGCAGCGGTGCTGCATCCTCATCGGCACTCGTTTGCGGCACGCGGGCAGTTTTCACCGCCTGCGCAACTGAGAAGGCGGTCGGCGTATCAAGCAATATAGTGTAATCACGCCGTACGCTGGCATTGCATTGCGTGGCGATACTAAAACTCAGTGCCGGGTCATTTACAGGTTGATTGGTCGTCACCAGCAAGTAGGGCGCGCCGCCACTGTGCCGTAGCTTCAGTTGGCCGCCGTTTAGTTGCGGCAGGTCACCGTCGTTCCCGGATTGCGGGGGACCCAGACGAAAGCAGTCGGCAGTGACATTATCTTCTGCGCCGGTTGTCAGCAGAGGAATGGCCACTTGCAGCGATTGACCCAGTGTTGAGCGCACTTCTGCCGCGCCTAATCCCATGGCATGCAATGGGATGCTGTTCAAGCCCATTGTGCCGACTGCAAGCAATATTGCCAGACGTTTGGCATGCGTCAGCGTGAGCGGTTGTGAGGGTATGGCGAGTGTCATGGGATAGGGATGGGCCTTTAGGCCACCGCTTGTACCTTCGGTGCTGTGTTGTTGGGCAGGGCATGGTGTACGGGCGTGACGTAATGCTGTTTGCTCAGGGTTTGCAACAAGGCGTTAATTTCGGTTTGCTGGATATGCATCGCATCATGCTGCTGGTTGAGTTCGGCAATCCGCTCTTGCAGGCCATCAAGATTGCCATGCACTTTCTTGATGTTCTCGACGCGCAACTCAAGCTGGTTTTTATGATCGCGGATGCGCACCACCAGCGGGTCGAGTGTCCGGCGTAACCAGGCGTCGGTTTCAGTTCGCGCGATGTCAAACGTATCGCGCGCCTCACTCACAAGACTTTGGTAAAACTTGTTGATCATGAAGCGTTTTTCCAGCATCAGATTGAGTGGGTCGTGGCAAAAAACGTCGGTGCTGCGCGCCAGATCGGCCAGTCGTTGACGATAGCGATCAAGGCTGAGCACGGGCGGGTTGAGCGCCGGAAAATCATGCTGTTCCTGAAAGCGCAGATACGCCGCTTCCAGCAAGCTTAGAATGTCGCTGGCCAATACATCAACCCGACCAAACTGGGTGTTGATCCGGTCAAACAGTGTTTGCATGCCGCGTGTCAGGCTGGCGGTAGTCCAGCTCTCGTCGAGATGCGCACGACTTTTGTTCAGCATGGTGTCGAGAACGTCAGGAGATAGCGCCGAAAGCAGCGAGCGACCGTGCGTCTGCACCAAGGTGCGGGTAATTTTGAAGTTCAGCGCGGCTGCATCATAGCCACGCTTTTCCAGCACCAGCTTGTCGCGCAGCTTGGTGATGATTTCGCGATTTTTGCCGGTAAACGCGCTTAACTGCTGCACGTCATCGCGCAGGCCGGAAATTTTGGTTTGCACGCCATGATGCGAGGCCTCGAGCATGGTCAATACTTCCAGATTGACTGATTCATGCAGCAGGCGCTGGCGTGATGGAATGATGTGATCGGCCAGCATGGATTCCAGTGCGCCGATGTTGGAGCGCGCCAGCAAGGCGGCATCGCCACGCACCTTGGCGACCAGGGCTTTTTGCGCCGAGATGGCCAGCACCTGATGGCGCGGGAGTTTGAGTAACTGGGCAGTTTGAAACACTTGTTTCTGCAATGCCGTTTCGATTTCAGGGTCGGATTTCAGATCGTCCCACAGCATGTCGATTTTGTTCAGTACCGCGATATGGTGATGCACGCAGCGATGCACGTTTTTTTCCCAGATATCCAGGTCAGAGCGCGTTACGCCGGTATCCGTTGCCAGCAAAAACAGCACGGCGTGGGCGCTGGGTATGGCGTTCAAGGTCAATTCCGGCTCGTTGCCCAGTGCGTTCAGGCCGGGTGTGTCGAGAATCGACAGGCCACTCTTGAGTAGCGGATGGGGAAAGTTGATTAACGCATAGCGCCAGGCTGGCACTTCCACCATGCCGTCGGCTGGCGTATTGGAACCCGTCTGGGGCGCGTTGTCATCATGCAACCCAAGCGCGCGCGCGACCGCCAATGGCACGCGCTTGACCTCCGCCAGGGCGCGGAAGGCGGTGGCCATCTGGGTCGGGTTGTCGGGCTCCAGGCGGATACTGCTCCACTCAATGGGCATGCGTTTGAGGGTGGCCAGACTGTCATCGCGCAGGCGTGATTCGATGGGGAGCAGGCGCAGGTAGGGATGTGTTTCGGCGTCGTAAAAAATTTCCGTCGGGCACATGGTGGTGCGGCCCACGTCGGACGGCAGCAGGCGTTGTTTCAGATCGGCAAAAAACAGCGCGTTAATCAGCTCCGACTTGCCGCGTGAAAATTCAGCGACAAACGCCAGGGTTAGCTTGTCTTGCCGCAGGCTTTCTTCCAGGTCGTACAGATGCAAGGTTTGTTGTGCTTCAGCATTGGCATGACGGTCCAGCCAGGCACGGTAAGCCTGCAAGGCGGCAAGCAGTGCATTGCGCTGTTGCTGGTATTGCGCGACACCTTGCTCAAGACGATTTGTCATAACGTTTTCCCATTTCTTCGAGTTTTTGTGCGGCCTCCCCATCCAGCGGAGTAATTATGATTGTTTTCCGGCGACTTTTTGCGCCAACAGTTATCTTTACGCATCTGCGTGGCAGCGCGAATGCATCGGCAATCAAATGGCATACCATGGTATTGGCTTTACCATCGACAGCGGCAGCAGCCACCCGCAGCTTGAGCGCGCCATCATGCAGCCCGACGATTTCGCTGCTGCTGGCACCCGGTTGAACATATAGCAATATGCGTGCCTGTTCAGGCTCGAACTGCAGCCAGGGCGTGTCTGCTGTGGTCACCGCAGCGCCGTCACAGGTGGGCGCTGGCCAGCCGTTCCAGCCAGGTCAGCGGCAGCATGATGACAAGTTGACATACCAGTAGAAATATCAGAGGCGACAGGTCGAAGTTGGCCACCGTTGGTACCCAGCGCTGGAACGGGCGTAGCAGCGGCGTGGCCAAGGCGGAAAATACCGGCATCAGCGGCGAAAACGGATTCACCAATGACAACAATGCCATAACGATGACCAGCCCGATCAGTACGTACACCGCCAGGCTGGTGAGTTTGACCGCTGCCAGCAGTAGCAACCAGGGCACGATAGCCGTACCGGCTGCTGCAAACGGGAAGCCTGCCAGCCCGAACAGTGCCAGCAGTAGCAGAATTTCCAGTACCCACGCCAGCATCAGCGTACCCAGATCCACGCCAAACAGACCCGGGATCACACGCCGTAGCGGCCGCACCGCAAAATCAGTGAATTTGATCACGAACTGGGCGAACGGGTTTTGAAATGGCACGCGTACCCACTGCATATAAAAACGCAGTAACAGCGCAATCAGAAATAGATTAGCCAAATTTTGCAGCAAGAATTGCAGCGCTTGAATTAACATGGATCGGTACCGTAAAACACTTTGTTATTGTTACATTTTTGAGTCGCTGCTGGCGAGTTTAAACCAGTGCGTCGCCCAGCTCACGCGAGCGCTCGGCGGCCGCATGCAGCGCTTTACCGATGGCTTCGGCCACGGCGTTGCCCTGCATGCTCAACAGCGCGCGTTCCGTGGTGCCGCCTTTTGAGGTAACGCGAGCACGTAACGTGGCCAAGTCTTCCGTGCTCGCCATTGCCAATTTGGCAGCGCCGAGAAACGTTTCCAGCGCCAGCTGACGCGCCACTTCCGATGACAAGCCCAGCTCGATACCGGCGTGCTGCATGGCTTCCATAAAATAAAACACATACGCCGGGCCACTGCCAGAGACCGCCGTGACCGCGTCCATCTGGCTTTCGTCTTCGACCCACACCACGCTCCCGGCGGCATTGAGCACTTCCGCAGCTGCTTGTCGCTGAGCCACCTCAACCTCCGGCAGCGCATACAGTGCGCTCACCCCGGCACCGATCATGGCGGGCGTATTGGGCATGCTGCGCACAATCCGGGTATAGCCCATCAGCCAGGCTGACAAGGTGGCGGCGCGCACCCCCGCAGCAATCGACACCACCAGTTGCGTCGCCAGCAGCGGTGACAGTTGCAGGGCGACTTCCTTGAGCTGTTGCGGCTTGACCGCCAGCACAATGACATCGGTTATCACCGCGTCTGCACACAGTGCATCAAAGGTATGGATTTGATAGTCACGCGCTAGCCGTGCGCAGGATTCGGGATTGTGGTCTATTACTGCGAGCTGGCTGGCGTCATGGCCCTGCTGTAACAGGCCGGCAATGAGGGCGCTGGCCATGTTGCCGCCGCCAATGAAAGTAATGCGCATACGAAATCCTTTTAGTGGGTGGGAATGGGGCGCGTGCCGAACAGCGCCGAGCCGACGCGTACCAGTGTCGCACCTTCGGCAATGGCTATCTCGAGGTCGTCGGACATGCCCATCGACAAAGTGTCGAGCGGCATGTCCAGTGTGATCAGTTCAGTTTGCAGTGCGCGCAGCCGGGCAAATTGCGCGTGCTGCGTCGCGGTATCGACACCGCCACGCGGGATCGCCATCAAGCCGCGCAGCCGCAGCCTGGGTAACGCGGCCACCGCGTGTGCCAAGGCTGACAATCCAGCGGGCGTCACGCCGCTTTTGCTGGTTTCCTCACTGATATTGACCTGCAGACAGATATTCAGCGGCGGCATGCTGGCCGGGCGCGCATCGTTCAGGCGCTGCGCGATGATGAGCCGGTCGACGCTGTGTACCCAGTCGAAGTGCTGCGCCACCGCCTGGGTTTTGTTACGTTGTAGCGGACCGATGAAGTGCCAGGTTAAAGATAAGTCGCGCAAAGCCGCTAATTTGGGGAGTGCCTCTTGCACGTAGCTTTCACCGAAAGCGCGTTGCCCTGCGTTAGCGGCGGCTGCCACTGCTGCCGCAGGAAACGTCTTGCTGACGGCGAGCAGTTCGACGCAGCCAGGTTCGCGGCCAGCTGCTTGAATGGCCGTTGCAATGCGCGCCTGTACGGCTTGCAATGCGCTTTTTACTGTGTCCATAATGGCTCGAAATTCATCAGGGAAGTATAACAAATGGAAATCTCGGAACTGCTGGCCTTTGCTGTCAAAAACAAGGCCTCCGATTTGCACCTGTCGGCCGGTTTGCCGCCGATGATACGGGTGCACGGCGATATCCGCCGCATCAACCTGCCGCCGATGGACCACAACACCGTGCATGACATGGTGTACGACATCATGAACGACGGCCAGCGCAAGGTATACGAAGAATCGCTGGAAGTGGATTTTTCGTTTGAAGTGCCTACACTGGCGCGTTTCCGCGTCAACGCATTCAACCAGAATCGCGGTTCGGGCGCAGTGTTCCGGACTATTCCCAGCAAGGTGCTGACGCTCGAAGAGCTCAACGCGCCGAAGATTTTCAAGGAGATTTCCGATCAGCCGCGCGGCATCGTGCTGGTGACCGGCCCCACCGGCTCGGGCAAGTCGACCACGCTGGCGGCGATGGTGGACTATGTTAATGAAAGTACCTTCGGTCACATTCTGACGGTGGAAGACCCGATTGAATTCGTACATCAAAGCAAGAAATGCGTGATTAACCAGCGTGAGGTCGGGCCCCATACGCTGTCGTTCTCCAACGCCTTGCGCTCCGCGCTGCGTGAAGATCCGGACGTGATTCTGGTAGGCGAGATGCGCGACCTGGAAACCATCCGGCTTGCGCTGACTGCCGCTGAAACCGGCCACCTGGTATTCGGCACGCTGCACACCAGTTCGGCAGCGAAAACCATTGACCGTATTGTGGACGTGTTTCCAGCGGCGGAAAAAGAGATGGTGCGCTCGATGTTGTCCGAGTCAATCCGCGCCGTCATCGCACAAACCCTGCTCAAGACCAAAGACGGCAGCGGGCGCGTCGCGGCGCACGAAATCATGATCGGCACACCAGCCATTCGCAACTTGATTCGCGAAAACAAGATTGCGCAGATGTACTCGTCAATCCAGACCGGCCAGAACGTGGGCATGCAAACCCTTGATCAGTGCCTGCAAGACCTGGTGCGGCGCAATGTGGTTTCTGTGGGCGAAGCCCGCGCCCGTGCCGCCAACAAAGACATGTTCGCAGGATAAAACTTATGGATTCGCTGAAAATGATGCACGACTTGCTGCGCCTGATGCTCAGCAAGCGCGCTTCCGATCTGTTCATTACCGCCGGTTTCCCACCCGCCATCAAGGTGGACGGCAAGATCTCGCCCGTTTCAAGCCAGACCCTCACCCCCGGCCATACGCAAGAACTCGCGCGCGCCATTATGAATGCCAAGCAGTGGGCAGAATTCGAGGCCACCAGCGAGTGCAACTTCGCTATCTCGCCGCCCGAGATTGGCCGGTTTCGCGTCAACGCCTTCGTGCAGCAGCAACGCGTTGGCCTGGTGTTGCGTACCATCACCACCAAAATTCCGCGCTTTGAAGAGCTTAACCTGCCGTCTGTGCTGAAAGACGTGGCGATGGTCAAGCGTGGTCTGGTGATTTTTGTCGGTGGTACCGGCTCGGGTAAATCAACTTCGCTGGCAGCGATGGTCGGGTTTCGTAATGAAAATGCGCAAGACCACATCATCACCATCGAAGACCCGGTCGAGTATGTGCACGAACACAAGAAATCCATCATCACCCAGCGTGAAGTCGGGGTGGATACCGACAACTGGTTCGCTGCGCTGAAAAATACCCTGCGCCAGGCGCCCGATGTGATTCTGATCGGTGAGGTGCGCGACCGCGAAACCATGGAATACGCCATCGCCTTTGCCGAAACCGGCCACTTATGTCTGACAACGCTGCACGCCAACAGCGCCAACCAGGCGCTTGACCGCATCATCAACTTTTTCCCGGAAGAGCGTCGTCAGCAGCTGCTGATGGACTTGTCGCTCAACCTCAAGGCGTTTATTTCGCAGCGTCTGATACCGAGAAAAGGTACTACGGGGCGGGTAGCATCGACTGAAATCCTGCTCAATTCGCCGCTGATTTCCGAGTTGATTTTCAAGGGCGAAGTGCACGAGATAAAATCAATCATGGCGAAATCGCGCGAACTGGGCATGCAGACTTTCGACCAGTCGCTGTTCGATCTGTACGAGGCCGGCATGATCAGCTACGAAGACGCGCTGCGCAATGCCGATTCGCTCAATGACCTGCGCCTCAAGATCAAGCTGCAAGGGCAGGAATCGAAAGACCGCGACATGATGTCCGGGCTGGATCATCTGGATATTATCTAGTGCGGAAATCAACGTCTGTCATGACTGTGCGTTGTTGCCTGAAAACCTGCGTGCTGGCGCTGGCTTTATCTGCCGCGCTCGCCGCCTGCAGCACCTCGCCACCGGTTTACAAAGAAGATAGTTTTGTCCGTGGCGGCGCGTTTGAACACCATTTCAATGTGCCTCCCGACGTGACTTTCTTGGCCATGAAAAAAATCGTGCTGCGCCAGGGTTACGCGCTGGAACAGCAGGACTGCCAGCAGCAACAAAGCTTTGTCGCC
>DMQT01000279.1:3412-4830 GCA_003455595.1 Betaproteobacteria bacterium | reverse complement strand
ATGTCATCGTGCGCGGCGGTCGCGTCGCGGCGGCAAAACATCAATTCAGCATCGGGCAGCACTAACTCGCTGATGCCGACAATTTTTTGCGTCGTGTCGGCACCGATCAAATTGCGCACCAGATAATCGCGCGTATCCGAGCCAGGAATACTCAGCGCCGCAAAAATATAGCCTGCCGCGCGCGACAGATCGCGCGACAGTATCTCACCAATATCCTCGTACAACACCTCCAGCGCCGGGCGGTTATCAAGCGTAATCAGGAGATTTTCATTGCTGTCGGTGACCCGATGGCGCGGACCGATCGGCGTCACACCTTGCGTCAGGCGCGTCATCACCGGTACGGCAGCGCTGAACATCACCCCCGACAGGCCGCCGTACACCACCGTATCGGCCACCTGCTGCGACTGAAACCGGGAACTGGTAATGCCACCGGTGATAAAGCCGGTCTGCATCTGCGCGGCAAGTGCTGCAATCAGCTCGGGGATGTCGGCATTGCGCGCATCGCCATGCACCAGTGCGAAATTCGCGGGCTGCCCCGCCAACGCAAATCCCCCTGCCTGCGCCGCCAGCTGTTCAATGTCGCTTACGGTGCCGAATACGCGAAATGCATTGGCGGGGAATTCTCCCAGCATCGCCACCATGGCCGATTCGTCCAGATATTCGTGGCCGCTGGCGCACACGCCGATACCTACCGAACCGACCCAGTGCGGCACGCCGGTATGGCGACGCATGAATTCCAGAATGTCCGGCAGGCGGTTGGCAAACAGATCCGTCACATACAGAAATCCCAGATTCGCCGTATCCGGTACCGGTTGCAACTGGCGCACGCAATCCTGCGCGGCCTCACTCCACTGCCCAATTGCGCTCTGGGCAAGGTGGAATGGCAAACTCATGCGCGGCTACCCGGCCAGTTTGCGTCCAGCACCTTGCGCATGCGTGCCGCTGCCTGCGGGCTGATGCCGGCGACCTGCGCCAAATCATCCACTCCGGCGGCAAATACACCACTGGCGCTGCCAAAATGGTCAAGCAACGCGCGCGCCAGACTCTCGCTGATGCCCGGCAGCCCTTCCACCAGATAGCGCTGACCGTTGACCGGGTCAAACGGCTTGCCGCTGCGCATCACAATCGGATGCCCCATACCGTGTTGCGCCTGGCTGGCCATGACAAACATCAACTCAGCGGTGAATTCCGGCCCCGGGCTGGGCACCAACGGCACGCCCTGCATCACCGTCATCCAGGCGATCGCTTCGCGAATCGCCGTTGGCTCGGTGTGAAAGCGGCCTTGGTATAGATCGCCCTCAACAATATAAACAGGGTGGTCGTAACTCGATTTGAGCTTGCCGATCTCGCCGAACAAGCGCTTGTCCATTACCGCCAGGCTGAAATCGGTCGCCGATTTGCGCTCCACCACCACACCG
>DMQT01000279.1:2139-3329 GCA_003455595.1 Betaproteobacteria bacterium | reverse complement strand
CGTTCGCGCTCATCGGGTTCAGTGGAATGTGAAAAGAAGCCATAGTATAGCGCGCCAAAAAGCCGGTCCGTTCGTCGCCCGGTGTCGCCGCAATCCGTGTCACAGCCGCCTGTTTGGTGATAGGCTAATGCCTCCGTCCGACCCCAATGACCGCCATGAACACCATCGACCAGTATCCGCTCGACGAACTCAAACTTGTCTACCTTACGCTGCACGCTGCCCTGCCAGATACGCCAGACTTGATGGATTCGGCCTTGTTGCAGGACGTGCAAACCCGCCTGCAGAAAGCCGCCAAGGGCGATGGCGTCGATGTATCGCATCATGCGCAATGGGCCACTTGGCTCAACAACGGCGTGGTGCGCCTGCAGCTCAAATGAATCTGTCACGCCACACCTTCGACGCCCGCCCGGACAATTTCGCCCAACTGGTGCTAGGCAATTCGGACAAAGGCCCGGTACTGGTCCATTTCTGGACACCGAAAGCCGCGCCCTGCATGCTGTTGATGCCGCGTCTTGTCAAACTCGCTACCGAATACAGCGGTAAATTTCTGCTGGTGATGGTCAACACCGATGAGCTCGGCCAGATCGCACGCCAGTACGGCGTCACCAGCGTGCCTACGGTAAAATTTTTCCGTCACGGCCAGGTCGCGCACACACTGCATGGTGCCGAATCCGACACCGAATTTCGCACCATCCTCGACCGCTTCATTGCCCGCGACGCCGACCTGGTACACGTGCGCGCGCTGCAAAGCCAGCAACGCGGCGATGCCCAACAGGCACGCATCCTGCTGGTCGAAGCGGCGTTACACGACCCGGACAATCCGCGCATTGCAGCCGATCTTGCCAAGCTGCTGACGACCGAAGGCGAGGTGCAGCAGGCGCATGATCTGCTGATGGCGTTACCACCGGATTTACGCAACGACGCAGAAATCAGCCGCCTGCTGACCCACCTTGATTTGATCGTGGCGGCGCACCACGCAGCGCCGCAAGCTGAACTTGAACAACGCATCACCCACGACCCCGGCGACTTACCGGCGCGCTATCAACTGGCCGCGCTGGCGCTGGTCAACGATGACAGCGAAACCGCCATCCAGCAGCTGCTGGAAATCACCCGCCGCGACCGCAGCTTCAAGGATGACGCGGGTCGGCGCGGACTGGTAAGCGTGTTTGAATTGCTGGGCAGCAGCCATC
>DMQT01000279.1:0-1903 GCA_003455595.1 Betaproteobacteria bacterium | reverse complement strand
TGCTCATCCTGGCGATGAAATTCCACTACCGTAAATGAGTCATGCCTGGTCGCCCCACTGGCGCGCGGTCTCGCCGTTGTTCGCGCCTTTGCTGCCCCTGCCAGCCAACCTGTGTAGCCCCACCGACTGGCCCGACTGTGCCGAGCTGAACAGGCACGCAGCTGCGCGTGGACTGGTCAATGCGCTGGGATTGCCGATTTGCTTCATTCCAGACGGCACAGTCTCACCCGAGCAGAATTATGAGGCGAGGATTTACCACACCGGCCAGGTCGCCACGCGTACCCACAACTGGCATGACTATTTCAACGCGCTGGCCTGGCTCAGTTGGCCGCGCAGCAAAGCCGCGCTCAATGCCCTGCACCTGCGCGCCGGAATCAGCGCGCAGCGCAACCGCGCACGCGATGCGCTGACCATGCTGGATGAAAGCGGCGTGGTGGTCGCCTGCGCCGATCCTGCGCTAGGACAGCACTTGATCCAGGCTGAATGGACGACACTGTTTGTTACCCGGCGTCAGGCGGTGCAAGCTGCCATGGGGTTTTATCTGATCGGCCATTCACTGTATGAAAAGGCGCTATCCGCATATCCGGCGATGACCGGCAAATGCACCTTGCTGCCGGTATCTGCTGATTTTTTTGCACTCGACATGGCGGCGCAACTGGCGCAGCTCGATGCCGCACTGGCGTTGCGATTATTAAATCAGCCGCCGCACAGCCCGGCCGAATACGCGCCACTGCCGCTGTTCGGCATTCCCGGTATCAGCGCTGACAGCGAACAGCCCGCGTTTTACGCTAACTCACAGATATTCCGCAGCCGCCGCATCACGGCTGTGCAGAGTTAGCGGAGGGCGTCGCCTTGGCTGGCTGACTGCATACCAGGTTCAGCTCAAATTCAGCCAGGCTACCGGCGGGTATTGCGCTCATTACCAGTTGTTCCGCATTAAACGAGACCTGTTCGATCATGTGACCATCGTCCGAATACAACGCCCCCGACAGCAAGCCCTGCATATGCCGATCGCACTGCATCACGCGGCGCATGTGTTTTTCCTTGATCAAGCGACCGCTGGCAGAGTCGGTCCGATCCGGCACACGGTACGTCAGCTTGTCACGAAAACGCACCACATCACCTTGCCGTTCCAGGCTGTCGAAATCGATCGCGTACACCACATTGGGCGCGTTGGTGGGCAATTCTCGCCATTGCTCGGCGCTTGCCGACGCAGAGTAGACCAGCAGGCAACATGCCAAAGTCAAGCCTGTTGGTTCAACCCGCAATCCACACCTCGGCTGCGCCGGGATCATCAAATACCTGGATTTCCGCTTCGACAAACATGCGCGTCACCCACGCGCTCCAGATCATCCACTGGCTGCTGGTCACAATCGCCACACGGGCAAAGTCCGACGCATGCGCACGGCTGAAGTTGATCTCTTCCCACGCGACATCGACGGTAAATTTAAGCATGTCGCGCAAATCCAGCAGCAGATTGACCTTGCCCTGAAACTTGACACCGTAGAGGATGGATTCCTCGAATTCGCGGTAATCGGCCAGGCTGAACTCTCCCATTACTGCGGCGCGTATCGTATTATTTTCAACAGAAATATTAATCATGGTCGGTGAATTATCGTTGTAAGTGAAGACGCCTTAACTATAGGGGAGATCGGCCGGGCAGGCAAAAAAAGCGGGCGTCCGAAGACGCCCTAAATACCGCATGGAGGATGAAGATGAAACATGCATCAACTCGCGATAACACATGCCTCGATGTTTATATAGCAAATCCAATGCCAGATATAAAACACATTAAAAACAATTAACTACATAAAATTACAAAAAACAGGACGCTTTGGAAACGGGCATTTCACCCGAATAATGCCCCACATTGGGGCATTATCCCCGCCTTATCCGCCTGGCC
>DMQT01000119.1:261-2945 GCA_003455595.1 Betaproteobacteria bacterium | reverse complement strand
GGCATAACAGTACATTCGAATAAAATTAATTAATTATAAATTGTATAATTAATTCAATTGGTTGCATCACATTTATTGATTGATTTCGATGTGTTGGCGTGGTAATTTGAACCGTTGCGACAAAGGGTCGCAGGGTATCCGATTGACACGACACGGTATTCGGACGCAATGTACAGCGGCATTACCATCACTCAAATCAGTGCGGTTGATTGTTGTATTACCGCCCGCCCCAATTGTTCGTTGTCGATCAACGGAAAAATTCTTGTTTTAGCCTCTCTTTGCGTAATTACGTTTCTATCTGCTGCGGTGTTTGCTGTGATGGGCGCGTGGCCAATTTTGCCGTTTGCCGGACTGGAAATGCTGCTGGTGGCGTTGGCGTTTTACCAAATTGCCTGTCATGAGCGCGATTACGAACGCATCACATTTGAGGGGGATAGGGTGGTGCTGGAAATTCGCGACAACGTACGTTTTTTTCGCACCGAGTACAACCGTTACTGGGCGCAAGCCGAATTGCATTGTCGTTCGGTCGGCAGACAGTGCAGTCTGGCTTTATGGTCTCATGGACACTCAACCGAGCTGGGGCGTCACTTGAATGACGATCAGCGCGCGGCGTTGGCGCACGAATTACAAAAGAGGTTAGGACATTAACGCGTACTGCAAAAAATAATCGGTTACATAAGGATGGGGATGAGGCATGAAAATAAAAAAATGGATACAAGCAGGCGTAGGAATCGGGTTGGGTGTTGCGGCGTTTGGCGCGCGCGCCGCCTATGAGCTAAATCTACAGGCGCCCGAAACGCCGATCGCCAGTCAGATTTACCATCTGCATAGTTTGATTATGTATGTGGTTCTGGCGATTTTTGTAGTGGTCTTCAGTGTGATGTTTTACAGCATATTCGCACACCGTAAATCCAAAGGTCATGCCGCAGCACACTTCCACGAAAACACCACGATAGAAGTTATCTGGACCATCATCCCGTTCTTTATTCTGATGGGGATGGCTTATCCCGCAACGAAGACGGTGTTGCAAATGAAAGATACCTCTAATCCCGATATGACGGTGAAGGTCACCGGTTATCAGTGGAAATGGGAGTATGACTATTTGCAAGATGGCGTGCATTTTTTCAGTACCTTGTCCACACCGCATGACCAGATATCCAACAAGGTGGCCAAGGATTCCAATTACCTGCTGGAAGTGGACAATCCGCTTGTGGTGCCCACGGGTAAAAAAATTCGTATTCTGATTGCTGCCAATGACGTGATTCACTCGTGGTGGGTGCCGGCGTTTGGGGTCAAGCAGGATGCGATTCCCGGCTTTATTCGCGATGCGTGGTTTAACGTCGAAAAACCCGGTATTTACCGCGGTCAGTGCGCCGAGCTGTGCGGGATGGATCATGGATTCATGCCTATCGTCGTGGTAGCCAAAACCCCTGAAGACTATGCCAAGTGGATGGCAGACCAAAAAGCCAAACTGGCGGCAGTGGCTGAGGATCCGAACAAGGTTTACACGCTGGCAGAAATGAAAGCCAAGGGCGCGACCGTGTTCACCACGCACTGCGCGGCTTGTCATCAGGCGTCAGGCATGGGTGTGCCAGGCGCATTCCCGGCATTGAATGGATCAAAAATCGCCACGGGCGACAAGGCTGCGCACATCAATATCGTGATGCATGGCAAGGCCGGGACGGCGATGGTGGCGTTTGCGTCGCAGCTATCTAATACTGAAATAGCCGCAGTGGTGACTTACGAGCGCAATGCCTGGGGCAATCACACCGGCGATGTTATTCAGCCTTCTGAAATCAAGGCGCTCAGGGGTGCAGCCGCGACCGCCGCTACGGCGGTACCACGTTTAGCTGCGGGTGCCTGAAAGCGCAAGTCGAACTCAATTTAGCGAACACATAGATCAGGAAATAGGAGATGACGATGGCGCACGATGCATTACACGATCACGATCACGGCCATGCGCACCATCCCAGCGGCATCATGCGCTGGGTAAAAACCACCAATCACAAAGACATCGGCACGCTGTATCTGTTTTTCGCGCTGATCATGTTCTTTTTCGCCGGCAGCTTGGCGATGGTGATTCGCGCTGAGCTGTTCGAGCCGGGGCTGCAAGTGGTGCGTCCCGAGATGTTTAATCAGTTGACGACCATGCACGGGCTGATCATGATTTTCGGCGTCATCATGCCAGCCTTCACCGGCTTTGCGAACTGGCAAGTACCGTTGATGATCGGCGCGCCCGACATGGCGTTCCCGCGCATGAACAACTGGAGTTTCTGGCTGTTGCCTGTCGCAGCGATTTTTCTGGTGGGATCGTTTTTTCTGCCGGGCGGGGCAGTAGCCGGCGGCTGGACCATGTATCCCCCGCTGTTTATTCAAGGCGGCATGTCGTATGACCTGACCATCTTCGCAATCCATATCATGGGTGCGTCGTCGATCATGGGGTCGATCAATATCATCACCACCATCCTCAACATGCGCGCTCCCGGCATGACGATGATGAAGATGCCGCTGTTTGTGTGGACCTGGCTGATTACCGCCTACCTGCTGATTGCCACCATGCCGGTGCTGGCAGGTGCGGTGACCATGCTGCTCACCGATCGTCACTTTGGTACGCACTTCTTCAACGCGGCAGGTGGTGGCGACCCGGTCATGTTCCAGCATATTTTCTGGTTCTTCGGCCATCC
>DMQT01000119.1:0-135 GCA_003455595.1 Betaproteobacteria bacterium | reverse complement strand
TGCCGGCCTTTGGCATCATCTCGCAGATTATTCCAACCTTTGCACGCAAACCGCTGTTTGGCTACGCCTCAATGGTCTACGCTACTGGTTCGATTGCGATTCTCTCGTTCATTGTCTGGGCGCATCACATGTTCA
>DMQT01000028.1 GCA_003455595.1 Betaproteobacteria bacterium | reverse complement strand
ATAAGCAGTGAATCATCATTTTTTAGACATGAAATTGAAACGCCATTACGTCAGGATTACGCACCATGAAAAGTAAATCGATTATCTCCACGCTGCTGCTGTCGTTTGCCCTGGTTGGCAGCCTGTTGTCCAGTCCGGCATTGGCCTGGTGGGACAAGGACTGGGCCTATCGCACGCCAATCAAACTGGATACCACCTCGACCGGCGCAGCCACCGGCCAGGCGCTCGACCAGGTGCCGCTGCTGGTGCGCCTGCATACCGGCAATTTCAGTTTTCTCGACAGCAAGATCGATGGCTCGGACATCCGCTTTGTCGCAGGTGACGACACGACGCCGCTCAAGTACCAGATCGAGAAATTCGACCCGGCCAACAACCTGGCGTTTATCTGGGTGATGCTGCCCAAACTGGAGGCCAACGCAAAAACCCAGTCACTGCAAATGTACTACGGCAACGACTCGGCCAGCGCAGGGGACGCGCAAGGCATGTACGACGTCAATCAGCTGGTGGTGCTGCATTTCAGGGACAAGGACAGCTTCAAGGATGCAACGGCGTATGCCAACCCGGTCACGGTCAAGGGCGTCACCGTCAAGGGTGGCGCGGAGATTGCCTCTGGCGCGGTGTTTAACGGCCAGTCCAGTCTGTCGATTGCGGCCACGCCTGCCAACGCGTTTGCGGCGAGCGGCGGCTTTACCTTCTCGGCGTGGGTGAATAGCGCGGCGTCGCAGCAAGGCGTGCTGTTTGCGCGCCAGGCAGGCGGCATCGAAATTGGGCTGGATGCGGCCGGGATGTATGCGCGTGTGGGCGATGGCAAGAACAGCTTAGCGCGGGCCGAAACGCCGCTGGCGCCGGGCAGCTGGCACCACTTGGCGGTAACCGCTTCGGACAAGCTGATCGTCTATCTGGACGGCAAGCAGGTCGCCTCGATGCCGGTGACCTTGCCCGCGCTCAACGGCGAGATGGTGGTCGGCGCAGCGGCAGATGGTAGCCACGCGTTCAAGGGCGAAATGGATGAAGTTCGCATCGCGAAAACAGCCTATCCGGCTGACTGGTTTGTGGCCGAAATGGGCAGTGAAGGCCCAAGCGGCAAGTTGTTGAGCTACGCCGAAAGCGAGGGCAACGAAGGCGGCAGCAAGTCGTATTTCGGCACGATTCTGCACAGTGTGACGCTGGACGGCTGGGTGGTGATCGGCATCCTGATGGTGATGGCGGCGATCAGCTGGGTGGTGATGATCGGTAAGGGGCTGGTGATTCGCCGCATGGCACAGGACAACGCCCAGTTCATGGCCTCCTATCACAAGCTGGCGGCCGATCCGGGTGCGCTGGATCGCGATGATGTCGCAGAAAACGAATCCGCCTCGGATTTCGACAAGGCGCTGTTCGGCGCGCACGATCATTACCAGAGTTCGCCGATCTACCGCATTTATCACGTCGGCGTGCAGGAGATCAAACACCGCTTTGGCACCACCGATCCGGCCAAGGTGCGCGACGCGACGTTGTCGCCACAGGCGATCGAAGCCATTCGTGCCACTCTGGACGCAACGCTGACGCGGGAGAACCAGCGCCTGAACAAGCAGATGGTGCTGCTGACCATTGCCATTTCCGGCGGTCCGTTCCTCGGTCTGCTCGGCACGGTGGTGGGCGTCATGATTACCTTTGCCGCCATTGCAGCGGCAGGCGATGTGAACGTCAACGCCATCGCGCCGGGTATTGCCGCCGCACTGGTGGCGACCGTGGCGGGCCTGGCTGTGGCGATTCCGGCCTTGTTTGGCTACAACTATCTGGCCAGCCGCATCAAGGATATTCACGCCGATATGCAGGTGTTCGTCGACGAGTTCATTGGCCGTGTGGCGGAACGTTATCAGGGCGTTGAAACCACACGCGGCATCCGCTTGCAGCGAGGTGCTGCATGAAGGTACAGGACGAAAACAAGCTGTATGACGACATCAACATTACGCCCATGCTGGACCTGGCGTATGTGCTGTTGGTGATTTTCATCATCATGACCACGGCGTCGGTGCAGGGCATCAAGGTTAATCTGCCCAAGGCCAGCGCCTCGCCCAGCCTGGCCAAGCCGAGCACCAAGGCCATCACCATAGACGAGAACGGCCAGATTTATCTGGATACCTACCCGGTCAGCATGGATGAGCTGGAATCGCGGTTGCGTCAGATCAAGGCCTCGACACCGAGTTTTCCGGTAGTGATCAAGGGCGATACCAAGGTGCAGTACGGCAAGGTAGCGGAAGTGCTGGAACTGCTGGGGCGGCTGGATATCACCCAGCTCGGTCTGGTCACGCAGCGTCTGGTGAAGTGATGGACATACGCACGCGCAAGGTGCTACTGCGGGGTGTCTTGCTGGTATTGCTTGTCGTTTTTATCGGGCTGATAGTGTGGTTTGTGCGCAGCATGATGAGTGATGGCAAACCGACCCGGCGCCAGGCGGTGCAGCAGATTTCGCTGCTCAAGCCACCACCGCCGCCCCCGCCGCCCAAGCCGGAGGAGAAACCGCCGGAACCGGAGATCAAGAAGGAAGAAGTCAAGATTGACGAGCCAAAACAGCCGGATGAAGCGCCCAAGCCTGCGGAGAATGAGCCGCCAGCGGGCAAGGACCTGGGGGTGGATGCGGATGGTGCCGCGGGCGGCGATAACTTCGGCCTGGTCGGACGCAAGGGGGGGCGCGACCTGCTTGGCGGCGTGGGCGGAAAGTTTGCCGGGTTTTCAAACCTGTTGCGCCAGCAGATACAGGCATCGCTGGCCAAGGATAAACAACTGCGCGCGGTGGATTACAAAGTTGTCGTGAAGCTCTGGCTGTCGCGTGAGGGGCGCGTGGAGCGTTACGAGCTGGCCGGTAGCACCGGCAATCCGGACACCGATAAAGCGATTAATCAGGCGCTGGCAAATCTGCCGTCGATGCATGAATCGCCGCCGGAAGACATGCCGCAGCCGGTCAAGCTGCGCTTGACCTCAAGATTTTAAATTACGGCTTACATTACAAGTGAAATCCATGAAGATAAAAATGACCAGAATTGCCGCCATCCTGGCACTGACATTCGCGTGCCAGGGCGCGCAGGCAGGCGAGAAACAGGAGATGGAAGCGTTGCGCCAGACCACGCTCAACCTGATCGAGGCACTGGTGCAGCAGGGTCTGCTGACGCGCGACAAGGCGGACATGCTGATCAAGAGCGCGACCATCACGCAACCCGCAGCGCAACAGGCGCAATCGGAACCGACCGCGCAGGCCGCCAACGCCAACGTGGTGCGGGTGCAGTACGTGCCGGAATCGGTGAAGCGGGAAATTCGCGAGCAGATCAAGGGTGAAGTGCTGGCGCAGGCCAAGAGCGAGCGCTGGGGCGACCCGGGCGCCATGCCGGACTGGGTGAGCCGCTTCAAGCTGAGTGGCGACGTGCGCCTGCGCTTGCAGGAAGACCTGTTTCAGAAGGACAACGCCACGCCTGCGCAGCTGGCGCTGTTCGGCATCAATGTGGACAATTCGACCGAGAATCGCGAGCGTGCGCTGCTGCGGGTGCGCCTTGGGATGGGCATCAAGGTCGCCGATGACTGGACGGCGGGGCTGCGTCTGACCACCGGCAGCACCACTGGCCCGGT
>DMQT01000165.1 GCA_003455595.1 Betaproteobacteria bacterium | reverse complement strand
GCCTTGAAGCACAGCGCCCGATCCCGTCCACGGATCAACGTGTAATGGTAGGCCGCAAGCAACGCTGCTACACCCAGCCCGGCGTAAAACCAGCCGCCTCGTCCCAGTCGCCAGCCGACATAGCCAAGCAGTGCCAGCGTCAGGGCATAGCACAGCATGATCGCTGCCACGTCAAAGCGCCCAAACGTCAGCGCGGCGGTCTTGATGCCGATTCTCACATCGTCGTCGCGGTCGACCATGGCGTATTCGGTGTCGTAGGCGACTGACCAGAACACGTTGGCCAGCAACAACAGCCAAGCTTCCAGCGGAATGTGGCCTTGTATCGCAGCGTAGGCCATCGGGATGCCAAAGCCGAAGGCGATACCCAGATAGGCCTGCGGAATGGCGAAAAAGCGTTTGGTATAGGGGTAACTGGCGGCCAGCAGCACGGCGGGTATCGACAGCAGCAGCACTAATTTATTCAGCGGCAGGATCAGCAGGAACGCCACCCCCGCCAGCCCGGCCGCCAGTAGCAATGCTTCCTTGCCGGACACGCGTCCGGCTGCCAGCGGGCGTTCGCGGGTGCGCGTAACGTGGGCGTCAAAGTCGCGGTCGGCGTAGTCATTGATGACGCACCCGGCAGAGCGCATCAGTACCGTGCCGAGCACGAAAATCCACAACACCAGGACATCGGGATGGCCGCTGGCGGCAAACCAGATGCCCCACAAGGTCGGCCACAACAATAAAAGGATGCCGATGGGCTTGTCCAGCCGCATCAGTTTTTCGTATTGGTTGAGGCGTTCGGTGAGCGTCATGACAACTCCAGTATGCCGGGCAGGAAAACTTCAGTGACCAGAATGCTGCGCCCGCGCAGGGTGAACAGCGAGCGTCGCGCCCATAAGCAGGCCGGGCATTGTGAGAGCTGGGCGCAGGCGCGTTGATATAAACGGTGGCGTGGTGACAAACGGGTGTATTGCAATGGTGCACGCTGCACCAATGGATTGGCAAACAGCGCGCCGCCGAGTGGGCGGCTGCCTAGTTTGCCCAGTCCCTGCCAGCTGCCGCGCAGGCTGGCAGCAGGCAAGACGCTGTGGGCAAACACCACCGGCGTATCGTGGCAATACAGATAAACTTCGCGCAAGGTCGTGGCGCAGGCCGGTTTGAGGCCGCACAAACGCGCTTCGTCGAGCGCCGCGGTGGCGCGCTGCTGCTGCACATGGCGTACCGCAAAGCGAGGACAGCGCGACTGGATGCTGCGGGTGAGCGAGCCTGGATCGGTGAGCCAGGCGCGTTCTGCACCCTGCACGCCAAGCAGGCGCGAACGCCAGGAAGAAGTCGAATTTATCAAGCCGGGTGGACAGTGGTGTGCCAAATCCGGCCATTATGCCAAAACTGCGTACTGACTGCTCAGTTGACCACCCATTTGAGCATCGTCAGGTAAGGTGCCTGTGCACTCGCGACAAAGCCTTCCACGCCAATGCCTTTGAGTATGCCCGCACCGTCGGGCGTACTGGACAATCCAAGTAACGCCGTTCTTGCAGCGTTGAGTGTGGCATCGTCCACTTTGGGCGAAGCCGATACCGACCAGAATGGCAGCGCCGGGCTTTGCCATAACATACGTCCGCCTTGTGCCGCCCAGTTTTTGGCGACTTTGGAATAGGACACCACAACGCCTACATCTTGAGATTTCTGTTGTACCGCGTAGCCCACGGCTTCTTGCTGGCGGAAATAGGTAATATTGACGTGGTTTGGTTGGATGCCTTGATCGCGCAGCATGGCCAATGCGACGCGAGTAGGGTAAGCCTGTTCATCTGGAAGCGCGATTTTTTTGCCCTTTAGCTCGGCCGGTTTTTTGAGCGATGAATCTGCGCGCACGATGAAGTAAGTGATAGCCTCGCCCTTGGCCGCAGCCACCAGTCGATAACCATCGTCTCGCATGGCTCGAGCAGCGATATGGCTGGGTCGGATCAACACCAGGTCATAGCGTTTGTTTTTCAGGTTGTAATGCAAGCTGGAAAGGCTGCGCGCCGACTCGACCGTGACCGGACGCTTGAGTTGGACGCTCAGATAATGCGCCAGCGGCTTGTACTTGTCTTGCATCTCAGTATACGTGTCCGAGCCCGAGGTGCCCTCATTAATGCCCAGTAGCAGGGAAGCTTGCGCGGCATATGCCGGTGCCGCCAGCGCCAGCGCAGTCAACATGGTTAACGCGGGGACCATGGACTTGAACAAGCGTTTGATTAGGGAAGGACTGGGTTTCTTCATGGATGTTTCCTCCGAGTAGGCAATTTCAATATTGGTATGGTAGCGATCACGGGTTCAGGGGTTTAGATAGACGTACCCCTCTTTGGCTTGCAGGCGGGCGACTTCTGCCACGCAGAATCAGGTGAAAATCTGTTGGCTTATTTATCCAGCCATTTGAGCACTGCCAAATAAGGCGTTGGCTCACTTATGGCAAAACCGGCGACCCCTACATTTTTAAGAATAGCTTCGCCTTCTGGCGTATTGGAGAGTCCCAGCAAGGCGGTTTTGGTGGCGTTGATCGTGGCGTCGTCGACATTGGCCGAGGCCAGCACAGGCCAGAAGGGAAGTTTGGGGCTTTGCCACAGCACCCGCCCGCCTTGTGCTGTCCAGTTTTTGGCTATCTTGGAAAATGATCCGATTGCGCCGGCTTCCTGGGATTTTTTCTGCACCCCATCCGCTAACGCTTCTTGCCCCCGGAAATAACTCAAACTGACCTGGTTTGGCTGAATGCCCTGATCGCGCAACATGGCCAGGGCCACGCGGGTGACAAAGGCTTGCTCTTCTGGCAATGCGATCTTTTTTCCCTTCAGATCAGCCGGGCTTTTGAGCGGTGAATCTGCGCGCACGATAAAATCTGTCATCAACTCGCCTTTAGCTGTGACGACCAGGCGGTAGCCGTCATCACGCATGGCTCTGGCGGCAATTTGAACCACTCGCGTTAGAACCAGATCGTAGCGTTTGTTTTTAAGGTTGTAGTTCAGGCTCTCGAGGCTGCGTGACGACTCGAGCACCACCGGGCGCTTGAGTTGCAGGCTCAGGTAATGTGCCAGTGGTTTGTATTTATCCTGCATCTCTGCATAGGTTTCAGTGCTGGCGGTGCCTTCGCTGATGCCCAGCAATAAGGAGGGCGGTGCAGCGTAGGCCGGTGTTGAAAGCGCCAATGCAGTGAGCGCGGGCGTCAGGTATTTGAGCAAGGATTGTATAAGAGACATTTTTATTCTCGCCAGATTAGCGATCACATGCATCGCACAGATTTAACGGTACGCAGATCAATTCCTTGCTGGTATAAAAATACTATTCAGGCCTTGATGTATTCCTGCCGCCCAGCGAGCCAGCGCAGGACGTGGCGCCGCGCGTGTTCGGGTGCATGAATCAGCAGCCAGTCGGCGGCTTCGCGCGCATGTTCCAGCAGGTCAATATCCACTTCGAGATCAGCAAAACGCAGCATCGGTACACCCGACTGGCGCGCGCCGAGAAATTCACCTGGCCCGCGCAGCTTGAGGTCTTCGCGTGCGATGTGAAAGCCGTCGCTGCTTTCGAAAATCACCTTGAGCCGGGCGCGGGCGGTTTCTGACAGCGGTGTCTGGTACAGCAAAATACACGCGCTGTGTGCGCTGCCGCGTCCGACCCG
>DMQT01000170.1 GCA_003455595.1 Betaproteobacteria bacterium | reverse complement strand
GCGGCAGCGGCGTGATGACGACCTCTTCGCCTTCCTTGAGGATGCCACCGATCCAGGCCGAAGTCTGCTCGACGTTGGCCACCAGGTTGCCGTGGGTCAGCATCGCGCCCTTGGCCACACCGGTCGTCCCGCCGGTATATTGCAGAAAGGCGGTGTCTTCACGCGTGAGCGGCACATCGCTCAGCGTGCGGCGCGCACCGAGTTTCAACGCGGTGTTGAAGGCCACCGCGCCCGGCAGGCTCCAGCGCGGCACCCCGCGCTTGATCCATTGGATGAGGAAGTTGACCAGGTACGCCCGCAGCGGCGGAAACAGGTCGCCCACGCGGGTGGTGACCACGTGGCGCACAGCGGTTGTCGCGACGACCTCCTGCAAGGTGTGCGCGAAGTTCTCCAGCACCACGACGGCCGCCGCACCGGAGTCGGCCAGCTGATGCTGCAGTTCACGCGCGGTGTAGAGCGGATTAATGTTGACCACCACCAAGCCGGCGCGCAGCGCGCCGAACAGCGCCACCGGGTATTGCAGCAGGTTGGGCAGCATGATGGCCACCCGGTCACCCTTGCGCAATCCGACCACCTGCTGCAGGTAGGCGCCGAAATCGCGGGAAAGGCGGTCGAGTTCGCCATAGCTCAGGGTGACACCCATATTGGTGAAGGCGGGACGCTCGCGGAACCGCCCGCAACTCTGTTCGAGCATATCCTTGAGCGAGGCGAAGCGGAAGATGTCGACTTCCGCCGGAACGCCTTGGGGATAGTGCTGCAGCCAGACGGCTTCCATTCGGGTCTCCTTTACCGGACGTGCGGGATTTCCCGTGGCCCGAGTTACTACTCTAAGGTTATAGTCTGGATGGTCAGATACAGCTTGCGATCTAAATTAAAGTACTTTAAGCATATCGGTTGTAACATAGCATTAAGTATCCACAATACGAGAGGGGAGAAGCGATGCTGCGCCAACTGCTGATTTTGATTTTTCTTGCGGGGCTGGGAGCATCCCAGGCCATTGCCGCGCCCGACGGCGCTGCACTTTTTGCACGCAACTGCGCCGCCTGTCACGGCTCAATGGGAACGGGCGGAATCGGCGTTCCGCTTGCGCTGCACTCGTTTCAGGCCAGCATCAGCGACGATTATCTGCGACAGACCATACGCCTTGGGCGACCCGGCAGAGTGATGCCGGCGTTTGGCAATCTGAAACCGGATGAGATCGAAGCCATTGTCAGCTACGTACGCACCTGGAACAAGGGACCGGCCGTCACCTATTCGACCCAGCCGGTGCATGGCAATCCGGTGCATGGCAAGCAACTGTTCACACAATACTGTGTTGTTTGTCACGGCGTTACTGGAGAGGGGGGCGAAGGGACCGGTGTCACTTTTTCACGTCCGCGCAATTTGCCGATCATTGCGCCCGCGCTGCACAATCCCGGTTTTCTTGCCTCGGCCTCCGACGCCATGATCAAGGCCACACTGATGAAGGGCCGGGAAGGCACGCCCATGACGTCTTTCATCAAGCGCGGGCTGAAGGAGGACGACATCAACGATATCGTCAGCTACGTGCGCAGCTTTGAAAAGCAGTCATTGGCGGAAAGCGCAAAGCTGTTGCAGGTGGAGAATCCGGTGATTGTCCGCGACTCGCCCTATGACCTGAAAACCACGGTGGAAAATGTAAAACAGGCAGTGAGCAACAACAACTTTTTCTACGGCCGGGTGCAAACACTGGAGTATGGGTTGACCACACCGGACAAGGAAAACCCCAAGCAGGTCATCGTCTATTTTTGCAATGTCAGCCTGCTCAATCAGGCTTTGGGCATTGACCCGCGCGTGGGCATGTTCCTGCCTTGCCGCATCACCATCATCGAGCACAATGGCAAAGTACAGGTGATGTCGGTGAATCCGGAAGTGCTGAGCAAACTGTTCAACAATTCCGAGCTTAATCGCCTGTGTACGCAAATGAAAAAAAGCTATACCACCATCATGGAGGAGGCAACGTTATGAACAAGTTGATGCGTTGGATGGGGATAATCGGCCTGACACTGTTTTTAACCGCGCCTGCCATGGCAGAGGACTTGCTCATGGCACGCACGGATAACGCGTTTCCTGAAGCAATGACCTTGCTGCAAAGCGCTATTTCATCGCACGGTTACAAAATCACGCGCTTGCAGGAAGTGAATGAAAACCTGGCGAAGCGTCAATTCAAAAGCGATATGTACCGCGTGGTGTACTTCGGCAAGTATGACGAAATCAAACAGGTAACGGCCAAATACCCTGAACTCATTCCCTTTCTGCCATTGAGCATTACCATTTTTGCTGAAGGCGATCAGGCCATATTGGTGGCGAACCATCCACGCATGCTGGAAACGTTTTTCCCGGATCCCGCCTTGAAACCCACGTTTGAACGCTGGGAAAAAGACATGGTGACGATCATGGATGAGGTGCGCGAATCCAAATAGCGCTGGCGCGCCAGGAACTCACTGCAGATACCTGCACTTAAACGCCACACGCTTGCCGGCGCTATGGAATCAAGCCACTTCCAGCTTCGCATACGCCAGCGCCAGCCATTTCATGCCGTTGGCCGCGCCAAAATTGATCTGCACGCGCGTGTCCTCGCCCTGACCTTCGACATTGACCACCACGCCCAGCCCGAATTTGGCGTGGCGCACGTTCATGCCGATACGCCAGGGCGAGGTGTTGTTGCGTGCATTGGATTTGGGAGCTGCGTAGCTGTCATGGCTGGCGGGGACGGCACTGTTGCGTTTGGCGTTGACCAGCTTGAGCAATTCACTCGGCAGTTCGTCGAGAAAACGCGACGGGATGCCATAGCGCACCTGGCCGTGCAGCATGCGGCTTTGCGCGTGGCTTAGATACAGGCGGCGGCGCGCGCGGGTGATGGCGACATACATCAGGCGACGCTCTTCTTCGATGCCATCTTTTTCGTTCATCGATTGCTCGTGCGGAAACAGGCCTTCTTCCAGCCCGCCAACGAATACGGCGTGAAATTCCAGCCCTTTGGCGGCGTGCACCGTCATCAGTTGCAGCGCGTCGCTGCCCGCACCGGCCTGATGGTCACCCGCTTCGAGCGCAGCATGGGCGAGAAAACTGGCGAGCGGTCCGCCCACTTCGTCGAGTTCGGCCATGGCTTCCGGGTCGTTGGAAAAAACCGTGGCAGCGTTGATCAGTTCGTTCAGGTTTTCCAGCCGGTCGGCGCCTTCTTTTTCGGCCTGATAATGCGCGGCCAGACCACTCATGTGCAATACGTGCTCGATGGCTTCTGGCAGCGGCAAGCCCTGCGTGGCGTCCTGCATCGCCCCCATCAAGGCGACGAAACCGGGCAGACCCTTGACCGCTTTGGCCGGATCGAACTGCGCTCGCGCGGCTTGCCACAGGCTGGTATTGGCGGCCTGTGCGGCGTCGCTCAATTGCTCCAGCGTACGTGCGCCGATGCCGCGGGTGGGGAAATTGACGATGCGGCTGAACGCTCCGTCGTCGTCCGGATTGGCCAGCAGGCGCAGATACGCCAGCGCGTGCTTGATTTCCTGCCGCTCGAAAAAGCGCAGCCCGCCGTATACGCGGTACGGCACGCCGGCGCTGAACAGCGCGTGTTCCAGCACCCGCGACTGGGCGTTGGAGCGGTATAGCAGCGCCATGTCCACCAGCGCGGTGCCGTCGCGGTGCAGGGCTTTGACTTCTTCGACGATAAAGCTGGCCTCTTCCTGATCGTTGTAGGCTTCAAACACGCGTATCGGCTCACCCTTGCCCTCCGAGGTCCACAGGTTTTTGCCCAGCCGCGTGGCGTTTTGCGTAATCAGCGCGTTGGCGGCGTCGAGGATATTGCCGTGGCTGCGATAGTTCTGCTCCAGCTTGATGACGTTGTCGCCCGCATAATCGCGCTGGAATTCATTCATGTTGCCGCTGTGTGCGCCGCGAAACGCATAGATCGACTGGTCGTCGTCACCCACCGCCAGCAGCGCCGAATCTTCCCCGGCAAACATTTTCAGCCAGCGGTATTGCAGACGGTTGGTATCCTGAAATTCGTCCACCAGGATGTAGCGGAAGCGTTCCTGATAATGCGTACGCAGCATGTCGTTGCGCGCCAGCAACTCATACGCGCGCAGCAGCAGCTCGGAGAAATCCACCACGCCGTCGCGGTTGCATTGCGCATCGTAGGCGGCGTAAAACTCCACCAGACGGCGTGTGTAGGGGTCGAACACCTCGACATGCTCAGGTCGCAGACCGGCTTCCTTGTTGCCGTTGATGAAGTATTGCACCTTCTTCGGCTCGTATTTTTCGGTATCGACGTCGAGCGCTTTCAACAAGCGTTTGACGGCAGAAAGCTGATCGGCGGTGTCGAGAATCTGGAACAACTGCGGCAACCCGGCGTCGCGGTAATGCGTCCGTAATAAACGATTGGACAGACCGTGAAAGGTGCCCACCCACATGCCGCGCGTGTTGATTGGCAACATGGCCGTGAGGCGCGTGAGCATCTCCTTCGCCGCCTTGTTGGTAAAGGTCACCGCCAGCAGCCCCAGCGGCGACACCTGCCCGGTCTGGATCAGCCAGGCGATGCGCGTGGTGAGCACGCGCGTCTTGCCGCTGCCTGCCCCGGCCAGAATCAGCGCCGACTGGTGCGGCAGGGTGACGGCGGCGAGTTGTTCGGGGTTGAGCCCATCGAGTAGATTAGCGGTCATGTTAGACTTTAAGCACAGCATCAAATGACAGAGGATTATATATGGCGAAGCAACTCGGCTGCTTTGTAAAAGAAGCGCGCAGCCACATTCAGGAGTGGGATGCGGAATCCGCGCAAGAGAATATCGGAGCAGGCGACGTGCTGGTGGTGGACGTGCGCGAGGCGGATGAATTCAGCCAGGGTCATATCGCAGGTGCGATCAACATCCCGCGCGGGCTGCTTGAGGGTGCGGCTGATTCCGGCTACAAACACCGTGATCCGCGCCTGTGCAGCGCCCAAGACAAACCCCTGCTGCTGGTGTGCCAGTCCGGTGGGCGCTCGGCGATGGCCGCATGGGTGTTGAAGCAAATGGGCTTTGCCCACGCCTACAACCTCAAGGGCGGGCTAGAATGCTGGGAAGCGGAAAGTCTTGAGTTGGTGCAATGATTAAAGTGCTTTATTTCGGCCATCTGATGGACGCATTCGGCCTCGGCAAGGAAGAAATCGACTTCACTGAATCACTCAATACCGTGGGCGGCCTCATTGCCTTGCTGGCATCGCGCGGCGACGTCTGGCGGCAGGCGCTAACGCAAAACCGCGCACTCAAGATTACCGTCAACAAGCAATTCGTCGAGCTGGATAGTGCGTTGAAAGCGGGTGACGAAGTCGCCTTTGTGGCGTTCATGGTCAGTTAAGGGCTCGTTAATGAATAACTTGAACAAACGTTGCAGTGTATTCGGGATGGCTGCTAGGTGCGAAACGCAGCGAATGGTCGTTC